>NZ_JBHXNW010000016.1:93183-130045 GCF_042717365.1 Streptomyces sp. NPDC058534 | reverse complement strand
GGCGGCCGCCCCGCCTTCGAGGTCCGCGCCGTCCTCGCCGCCACCCTCTCCCCCACCTGGGGCATCTACAGCGGCTACGAACTCTGCGAGCACACACCCCTGCGCGAGGGCAGCGAGGAATACCTCGACTCCGAGAAGTACCAGCTAAAACCCCGCGACTGGGCCGCCGCCACCCGCGAGGGCCGCACCATCGCCCCCCTCATCACCCGCCTCAACACCATCCGGCGTGCGAACCCGGCACTCCACCAACTGCGCGATCTGCACTTCCATCCCACGGACAAGGAGGAGGTGATCGCCTACTCGAAGCGGCAGGGGTCGAACACGGTTCTGGTGGTCGCCAACCTCGACCCCCACCACACCCAGGAGGCGACGGTCTCGTTGGACATGCCGCAACTCGGCCTGGACTGGCACGAGTCGGTGCCGGTGCGCGACGAGCTGACCGGCGAGACCTACCACTGGGGCAGGGCCAACTATGTGCGCCTGGAGCCGGGCCGTTCGCCCGCGCACGTCTGCACGGTTCTGCGACCGTCCCACCCGCAGATCGGAGGGTCACCCACCATATGATCGTCAACGAGCCCGTGCCGGACACCTTCGAGGACACCCCGGCCAAGGACCGCGACCCGGACTGGTTCAAACGAGCCGTCTTCTACGAGGTTCTCGTCCGCTCCTTCCAGGACAGCAACGGCGACGGCGTCGGTGACCTCAAGGGCCTGACCGCCAAGCTGGACTACCTGCAGTGGCTGGGCGTGGACTGCCTCTGGCTCCCGCCCTTCTTCAAGTCACCCCTGCGCGACGGCGGCTACGACGTCTCCGACTACACCGCCGTACTCCCCGAGTTCGGCGACCTCGCCGACTTCGTCGAGTTCGTGGACGCCGCCCACCAGCGCGGCATGCGCGTCATCATCGACTTCGTCATGAACCACACCAGCGACCAGCACCCGTGGTTCCAGGAGTCCCGCAAGAACCCCGACGGCCCCTACGGCGACTACTACGTCTGGGCCGACGACGACACCCAGTACGCCGATGCCCGCATCATCTTCGTCGACACCGAGGCGTCCAACTGGACCTACGACCCGGTGCGCAAGCAGTACTACTGGCACCGCTTCTTCTCCCACCAGCCGGACCTCAACTACGAGAACCCGTCCGTGCAGGAGGAGATGATCTCCGCGCTGAAGTTCTGGCTGGACCTGGGCATCGACGGGTTTCGGCTGGACGCGGTGCCGTACCTCTACCAGGAGGAGGGCACCAACTGCGAGAACCTGCCGCGCACGCACGAGTTCCTGAAGCGGGTGCGCAAGGAGATCGACGCGCAGTATCCGGACACGGTGGTGCTGGCCGAGGCCAACCAGTGGCCCGAGGACGTCGTCGACTACTTCGGCGACTACAGCGCGGGCGGCGACGAGTGCCACATGGCCTTCCACTTCCCGGTCATGCCGCGCATCTTCATGGCGGTCAGAAGGGAGTCCCGCTACCCGGTCTCCGAGATCCTCGCCAAGACCCCGGCCATCCCGTCCAGCTGCCAGTGGGGCATCTTCCTGCGCAACCACGACGAGCTGACCCTGGAAATGGTCACCGACGAGGAACGCGACTACATGTACGCGGAGTACGCCAAGGACCCGCGGATGCGCGCCAACATCGGCATCCGGCGGCGCCTGGCCCCGCTCCTGGACAACGACCGCAACCAGATCGAGCTGTTCACCGCGCTGCTGCTCTCCCTGCCCGGCTCGCCGATCCTCTACTACGGCGACGAGATCGGCATGGGCGACAACATCTGGCTCGGCGACCGCGACGCCGTGCGCACCCCGATGCAGTGGACGCCGGACCGCAACGCGGGCTTCTCGTCGTCCGACCCGGGCCGCCTGTTCCTGCCCACGATCATGGACCCGGTCCACGGCTACCAGGTCACGAACGTCGAGGCCGCCATGGCCTCGCCCTCGTCCCTGCTGCACTGGACCCGCCGCATGATCGAGATCCGCAAACAGAACCCCGCCTTCGGCCTCGGCAGCTACACCGAACTGCCGTCCTCCAACCCGGCCGTCCTGGCCTTCCTGCGGGAGGCCCCCCCGAATGGGGAGGACGAGGACGACCTGGTGCTGTGCGTCCACAACTTCTCCCGGTTCGCGCAGCCCACCGAACTCGACCTCAGCGCCTTCGGAGGACGCCACCCGGTGGAGCTGTTCGGCGGAGTCCGCTTCCCCGCGGTCGGCGACCTGCCGTACCTGCTGACCCTGGGGGGCCACGGCTTCTACTGGTTTCGGCTTCGACGAGAGCACGGTGCGTAGTGATATCGTTACGCCGTCCTGGTGAACAGGGCCCGAGCCCGCCGGGTGGGTGGCTCGGTGATCAATCGCACGCGCTTGTCGCGTGAAACCTTTCCGAGTGATCGGCAAGGACACGCTCCCGCTTCGGGCGGCGTGAACGCCAATGGTTTCGGCTCCGCATCCGCCGATCTGGCCTCAGGCCACCATCCGGGCGGGACGGTTTTTTCCGTCCCGCCCTGGGCACCCTTCACGCAACTCGACGCTCCTCCGCACCCTGAGCGGAAAGGACGCGACGCCATGTCGGAAGCCGTCACACGCACCGTCACGAGCCAACCAGGCCTCCTAGCGTCACTTGATCCACTTCTGCGGGACTGGCTGCCACGGCAGCGCTGGTTCGCCGGCAAGGGGCGCCCGGTCACCGGCTTCTCGCTGGTCGCCGACACAGAGCTGCTCCCCGCCGACTCCCGGCTGGGCCTCCACCACGTGCTGGTCCGCGCCCGCCAGCAGTCCGCCCCGGCCGCGGGCGCGCCCGAGGAGCCCGGCGACTGCTACCAGCTGCTCATAGGCACGCGCGAGGCGCTGCCGCCCCGGCTGGCGCCCGCGATGATCGGACACATGACCGAGGGCCCGTCGGCCGGCCGCACCGCCTACGACGCCCTGTACGACACCCGGCCCGCCGAGCTGCTCCTGGAGGCGATGCGTACCAGGGCACGTATCGGCGGGCTCCGCTTCGAGCGGGAAGAGGACCGGGAGATACGCGCCGGCCTGGTGCCGCGGCTGATGACCGCCGAGCAGTCGAACTCGTCGGTCGTGTATGGAGATACGTTCATTCTCAAGGTGCTGCGCCGGATCGTGCCGGGCGTCAACCCCGATCTGGAGCTGCCGCTGGCGCTGGCCCGCGAGGGCAGCGCCCGGGTGCCGGCCCCGGCGGGCTGGATGGCGGCCGAACTGGACGGCAGGACCTGGGTGCTGGGTGTGCTCCAGCCGTACCTGCGGGGCGCGACCGACGGCTGGGAGCTGGCGCTGCGCGAGCTGGCCAAGGGCGAGGACTTCGCCGCCGAGGCGCGGGCGCTCGGCCGGGCCACCGCCGAGGTGCACACCGCGCTGGCCCGGGCGCTGCCGACCGTCACCCTCGGCCACGCCCAGGTGCGGCAGCTCGCCGGCGGCATGATCGCGCGGCTGGAGGAGGCCGCCCGTGCGGTGCCGCTGCTGCGGTCGTACGCGCCCGCCCTGCGCACCACCTTCACCGCGCTGGGCGACCTGGCCGCCGAGGGCCGCACCTGGACCGCGCAGCGTGTCCACGGCGACCTGCACCTCGGCCAGTGCCTGCGCTCGCCCTCCGGACGGTGGTCGCTGATCGACTTCGAGGGGGAGCCAGCGAAACCGCTGGCCGAACGTCGGCTGCCGCAGCCGACGGTGCGGGACGTCGCCGGGATGCTGCGCTCCTTCGACTACGCGGCGCACTCGGCCGACGCCCCGGTGCCGGGGTGGGCCGCGGGCTGCCGGGCGGCCTACTGCACCGGGTACGCGGAGGCCGGCGGCGGCGACCCGCGCACCGACCCGGTGCTGCTGCGCGCCTACGAGACCGACAAGGCGGTCTACGAGGTCCTGTACGAGGCCCGGCACCGTCCCGACTGGCTCCCGGTGCCGCTGGCCGCGGTCCGCCGCCTGTCGGCACCCGAACCGGCCTGACGCCCCCGCTGTTGCTCCCACTCGCCCAGGAGGCTCCGCCCGTGACCCCCCGCCCCTCGTCCAGCGGTCCCGACCCGAAGAAGACGGCCGCCAAGAAGGCGGCCGCGCAGAAGCCGGCCGCCGAGAAGAAGGCGGCCGAGAAGACGACGCCCTCGAAGAAGACGGCCAAGACGACGAAGGGGGCCAAGACGGCGAAGGCCGCCGTGAAGAAGACCGTCACCAAGAAGCCCGCCGCCAAGAAGGTCACCGCCCCCGCCGCCGAGATCGCCGTCTCCCCCGCCCTGGACGCGGGCGACCGGGAGCGGCTGCTGGCCGGCACGCACCACGACCCCCACTCCGTGCTCGGCGCCCACCGGGTGCCCGGCGGGGTCGCCTTCCGGGCCCTGCGGCCGTACGCCGGCGAGGTGACCGTCCTCTCCGGCGACCTGCGCGTCGAGCTGCACAACGACGGGGACGGCTTCTTCTCCGGGCTGCTGCCGCTGCGGGAGGTCCCGCTGCACCGGCTGCGCGTGGCGTACGAGGAGACGGTGCAGGAGGTCGAGGACCCGTACCGTTTCGTGCCCACGCTGGGCGAGCTGGACCTGCACCTGATCGGCGAGGGCCGGCACGAGCAGCTGTGGCAGGCGCTCGGCGCGCACCCGATGACACACGACGGCGTCGCGGGCACCCGCTTCACGGTGTGGGCGCCGAACGCGCGCGGGGTCCGGGTGGCCGGCGGCTTCAACTTCTGGGACGGTACCGGCCATCCCATGCGGTCGCTCGGCGCCACCGGCGTGTGGGAGCTGTTCCTGCCCGGCGTCGGCGCGGGCGAGCTGTACAAGTTCGAGATCACCCGTTCCGACGGCTCCCGCACCTTCCGCGCGGATCCGATGGCCCGCCGCGCGGAGGTCCCGCCGGCCACCTCGTCCGTCGTCCACGCCTCGCACCACACGTGGGGCGACGAGGAGTGGCTGGCCCGCCGCGCCGCCGCGCCCGCGCACGAGGCCCCGATGTCGGTGTACGAGGTCCACCTGGCCTCCTGGCGGCCGGGGCTGACGTACCGGGAACTGGCCGAGCAGCTCCCCGCGTACGTCGCCGACCTCGGCTTCACGCACGTCGAGCTGATGCCGGTCGCCGAGCACCCCTTCGGCGGCTCCTGGGGCTACCAGGTCACCGGCTTCTACGCGCCCACCGCCCGCCTCGGCGACCCCGACGACTTCAGGTACCTGGTCGACCGGCTGCACCAGGCCGGGATCGGAGTCCTGATGGACTGGGTGCCGGCGCACTTCCCGCGCGACGACTGGGCGCTGGCCGAGTTCGACGGGCGCCCGCTGTACGAGCACTCCGACCCGCTGCGGGCCGCACACCCGGACTGGGGGACGCTGGAGTTCGACTTCGGACGGCGCGAGGTGCGCAACTTCCTCGTCGCCAACGCCGTGTACTGGTGCGAGGAGTTCCACATCGACGGGCTGCGGGTCGACGCGGTCGCCTCGATGCTCTACCTGGACTACTCGCGCGAGCCGGGGCAGTGGACACCCAACGCGCGGGGCGGCCGGGAGAACCTGGACGCGGTGGCGTTCCTCCAGGAGATGAACGCCACGGTGTACCGGCGGGTGCCGGGCGTGGTGACCGTCGCCGAGGAGTCGACGGCCTGGGACGGGGTCACCCGGGCCACCCACCACAAGGGGCCGAGCGGCTTCGGCGGGCTCGGGTTCGGGCTGAAGTGGAACATGGGCTGGATGCACGACTCGCTCCAGTACATGGGCCACGAGCCGGTGCACCGCAGGTACCACCACGGGGAGATGACCTTCTCCATGGTGTACGCGTACAGCGAGAACTACGTGCTGCCGATATCCCACGACGAGGTCGTGCACGGCAAGCGGTCGCTGGTGTCGAAGATGCCCGGCGACTGGTGGCAGCAGCGCGCGAACGAGCGGGCGTACCTGGCCTTCATGTGGGCCCACCCGGGCAAGCAACTGCTTTTCATGGGGCAGGAGTTCGCGCAGGGCGCCGAGTGGTCCGAGGCGCACGGCCCCGACTGGTGGCTGCTCGACCCGGAGTACGGGGCGGCGGCGGACCACCGGGGCGTACGGGACCTGGTGCGGGACCTGAACACCGTCTACCGGGCCACGCCCGCGCTGTGGCAGTTCGACACCCACCCGTCCGGATTCGCCTGGGTGGTAGGGGACGCCGCCGAGGACAACGTGCTCGCGTTCCTGCGGCTGGACGCCGACGGCACCCCGCTGCTCGCGGTGTCGAACTTCGCCCCGGTCGTGCGGAGCGACTACCGCCTCGGCGTCCCCGACGAGGTCCCCGCCTGGCACGAGGTGCTCAACACCGACGCCGCGCGCTACGGCGGCGGCGACGTGGCCAACCCGGACCCGGTCAAGCCGGAGCCGCAGGGGTGGCACGGCCGGGCGGCGAGTGTCCGGCTGACCCTGCCGCCGCTGGCGACGGTGTGGCTGCGTCCGGCCTGACGGCGAAGTCCCCGGCCGCCGTCGGCGGCCGGGGACCTTTCCCCCCGGTCGGGGCCCTCCCCCTGGGCCCCGGGCAGGTCAGGAGCCGAAGCCGCCGACCACGTCGCTCATCGGGTAGCTGTACAGCTCACGCTCGCAGGGACCGCATTCGCTCGGCGCGTGCTCGCTCAGCGACCACAGACGGGGCGCGAAGCCGTCGCCCCTGCCGTGCGCCAGGTACAGGTCCTCCGGCCCGATCGAACTCTGCAGCGCCTTGGGGTTGCCGATCAGCTGCTCGCCGTCGACGGTGGCCTGGAGCAGTCGGCCGTTGTTGTAGGCGTTGCTCCGGTGGAAGTACCACTTTCCCTCGTAGCGCATGGCGCCCTGGATCTTGTGCCACAGCGGCTCGCCGTCGAACGACCCGCCGGTGGGCAGCCCGTACGCCTGGTCGGCGTCGGCGACCGTGCCGGACGCGCCCTCGACGGCCGCGGTGAGCGCCGTCATGGGATAGGTGCCCACGCGGCCGTTGCTCATGGCGTCGGTGGGGTTCTTGCCCATGTTGCAGTACTCGCCGAGCACCATGTGGTCGGTGCCGGTGCGGTCGAGAGAGACGTACGACGCCTTGGGGCGGCCCGTCTTGTAGCACTGGTTCTTACTGGCGTCGCCGGAGTTGCGGGCCGTCGTGAACTTCAGCGTCGCGACCTGCGGCATGACGTAGCGGTAGCCGTACGCGTACCAGACGTTGCTCTGCCGGCCGATCCGCTTCTTGTCCGTCAGGTCGCTGGGCAGACCGTCCTGCATCTCGTCCTCGGTGGCCGAGTCGTTGTCCGGGTTGAGGTCCATGATGCGGCGCAGGTCGAAGACGCGCATGCCGTTGGCGGTGTCGGCGACGTACAGGTAGTTGCCGTACCAGACCATGCCGCCGGCGTGGATGCCGTTCTGTGCGCCGCAGTTCTCGGTCACGACCTCGTTGCACAGCCCCTCGCGCGCGTGCAGCGCGTCGAAGGATATGTGGTCGTAGGAGTTGACGTAGGGCCAGACCAGCAGCACGTGCCGGTACTTCTTGGTGGCCTGGTTGAAGAAGGTGACGCGGACGCCCTTCTCGTTGCAGGCGTCGGACACGCTCGCCTTCACGCAGTTGTCCCGGCCCGCGATGTAGTCGCTGCGCCCGGGGTTCTTGTCGTCGTAGGACCCGACCGCGATCGGCTCGGCGTTCGACGTACCCCAGTCCTCGTCCTCCTGCGCGTCGGAGACACCGCTGATCGCCTGCGGGATCCACTCCGTGGAGGTGGCGTCGTCGCTCTTCCAGCACACCCGGTCGCCGACGGGCAGGTCGGGGCCGTAGATGGCGGTGTCGCCGCAGTCCCCGGCGCCCTGCCCCGAGGTGCGGTTGGCCTGCTCCAGCAGCTCGGTCAGCCCCTGCTTGGGCAGTGCGGCGTCCAGTTTGTCCACGCGGCCGGTCAGGTCGGAGCCGGCGGCCAGCCGGAAGTCACCCGGGCGGCCCGGGACCGGATCGGCCAGGGCCGGAGCGGTGGCGGCGGGCGGGCTGTCGGGGCCGACGGTGTCGTCCTGTTCGCCCTCGTGCTCGTTGTCGAAGCCGTCGTCGGGCATGCCCTCGTGCGTCGGCACGGGATCGTCGGCCGCCGGTGCGGCCGCCGGGTGACCGACCGGGAGGGCCACGGACAGCAGCGCTCCGGCCAGCACGGTGCCGACGGCCACGCGCAGGCGGGGTAGTGCTCGCCTCATTCGAAAGCCTTTCGTGAGTCACTCCGGAGGGGCGGGACCCGACGAGTCTTGACGTAGTTGGCCGCTACACCAATAGATTCGGGTGGAGGCGAATCCTCGGTGCGGCGGAGCGGTCAACGTGACCCAGGCATGACAAAATGGCTCCAAGGGAAGCAAACCACTGCGACCACTCGACGCATCTGCCACGGGGGACAATGCCGACACGCCTGCACTTCGACGAGGCCGACTACCTCAACTGCCGGTTCGCCCACTCCGCGCTGTGGGAGACCCAGGCGGCGGCCCACATGCTCAAACGGCCGGACCGCCAGGTGTATCAGCGGCCTTGGCTGCGGCGCACCCGCCGGCAGGCGGCCGCCATGGACCTGACGCCGCTGTGGCTGCTGATGCCGCAGCGCGGTGTGACTCCCGGCTGGCTGTGCCCGCCCCCGACCACCTCGGCGGCCGGCTTCGCGGAGGAGATCGCCCAGGTACGCGCGAGCGATCCGCTCGCCGCCCGCGAGGACGCCCTGCGTTCGCTGAAGGCCACCCCGCGGGCCCTCGCCGCCGCCCGCGACCGGGGCTGGCTGCGCCAACCCGCCCGCATGCTCCGCGAGGTGTCCGACGTACTGGAGCAGATCTGGACCCGCCTCATCGAACCGGAGTGGCCCCGGATGCGCGCCCTGCTGGAGGCCGACATCGCCTTCCGCACCCGCCGGCTGGCCGAACACGGACTCGGTGAGCTGCTCCCGGAGATCAGCGCCCACTGCACCTGGCAGGCCGGCACGCTCACCGTGCGGGGCCGCACCGACCACGAGCGGCACCTGGGCGGGCAGGGCCTCGTGCTCATGCCCAGCGTCTTCGTCTGGCCCCATGTGATCAGCACGTTCGAGGCACCCTGGCAGCCCGCGCTGGTCTACCCCGCTCGCGGCATCGTGGACCTGTGGACCGAACCCGTGGCGCACGCCCGGACCACCCTCACACGGCTGCTGGGGCGCGGACGGGCCGCCATACTCGCCTCGCTCGACGTCCCCGCCACCACGACGGGCCTCGCCCGGCGGCTGGACCTCGCGCCGTCCTCCGTCTCCTCGCACCTCACCGTGTTGCGCGAGGCCGGCCTGCTCACCGCACGCCGGCACGGCCGCCAGGTGCTCTACGAACGGACCGGCCTGGGAGACGCACTGACGACGGGAAGCTGACGGGCCATGTCTCCCCCGCCCCCGCCCCCGGCGCGTCCCCCTGGCGTCCCGCGGTCGCCTAACCGGCCGCGTCCACCAGCCCCTTCGGCAGCGACCCGGTGTGCAGGACGCCGAGCCGCTGGGTGGCGCGGGTGAGGGCCACGTAGAGGTCGCTGGTGCCGTAGCGGCCCGGCTCGACGACCAGGACGGAGTCGAACTCCAGGCCCTTGGACTGGCGCGGGTCGAGCAGGACGACCGTCCGCGTCAGGTCCGGCTCGGCACCCGGCGTCACGCCGTCCAGCCGGGCCGCGAGGACCCGGTGCAGCTCGCGCGGGGCGATGACGGCTAGGCGCCCCTCCTCGGGGGTCAGTTCCCGGACGGCCTCGGCGACGGCGGCCGGGAGGTCTCCGGTGGCGCGGACCCAGGGGCGTACGCCCGTGGAGCGCACCGAAGTCGGCGGCGCGAACTCCGGGTCCTCGGCACGGACGACGGCCGCCGCCACGTCCATGATCTCGGCCGGGGTGCGGTAGTTGACGCCCAGCCGGGTGTGCTCCCAGCGCTCCTCGACGTAAGGGGCGAGGATCTTCGACCAGGAGCCGACGCCGGCCGCCTCCGCCGTCTGCGCAGGGTCGCCGACGAGGGTCATCGAGCGGGTCGGGCAGCGCCGCATCAGCAGCCGCCACGCCATCGGGGACAGCTCCTGCGCCTCGTCGACGATGATGTGCCCGAACGCCCAGGTGCGGTCGGCCGCCGCGCGTTCGGCGGCGCTGCGGTGGTCGTCCTCCTCCTGGCGCTCGGCGAACCGTTCGGCGTCGATGATGTCGTGCGCGGACAGGACCTCGGCGTCGTCCTCGTGCTTGTCCTCGAACTCGTAGGTCCGGGACGCGTACGACACGTCCAGCACGCCCTGCGCGTAGGCGATCTGCTCCGCCCGCTCGCGCTCGGCGCGGGAGCGCGCCACCCGGTCGTCCACGCCGAGCAGTTCGGCCGCCTCGTCCAGCAGGGGCACGTCGGCGACGGTCCAGTGCCGGGTGACCGGGCGGCGGACGGTGGCGGCGTCCTCGGCGGGCAGGAAGGCCTCGGGGTCGGCGAGGAAGTCGGCGACGAGACGCTGCGGGGTGATCCGCGGCCAGAGCCGGTCGACGGCGGACCAGACCTCGGGGTTCTCGGCGAGTTCGTCGCGGATCTGGGTGATGTCGCTGGGGTCGAGGAGGTTGGAGCCGTCGTAGGGGTCGGTGCCGATGCGTTCGGCGACCATGTCGGTGAGGGTGTTGAGGATGTGGCCCTCGAAGTGCTCGCGGGCCGCGTTGTGCGGCAGCCCGGCGGCGCGGGTGCGCTCTCGGGCGACGTTCACCAGGTCGTCGTCGAGCATCAGGATCTCGCGGTCGTGCTCGATCGCGATCACCGGATCGGGCAGCGCCTGCCGGTCCCGGACCACCTCGGCGAGCACGTCGGCCATGCCGGCGCGGCCCTTCACCGCCGCCGCCTCCGGCGTGTCCGTCGCCGTGGCCTTCACGCCGGGGAACAGCTCGCCGACCGTCGACAGCAGGACGCCCGTCTCACCCAGGGAGGGCAGCACCTCGCCGATGTAGCCGAGGAAGGCCGGGTTGGGGCCGACGATGAGGACGGCGCGCTTGGCGAGCAGTTCGCGGTACTCGTAGAGCAGGTAGGCCGCACGGTGCAGGGCGACGGCGGTCTTGCCGGTGCCGGGACCGCCCTCGACGACCAGCACACCCCGGTGCGGGGCGCGGATGATGCGGTCCTGGTCGGCCTGGATGGTCTGCACGATGTCGCCCATGCGGCCGGTGCGCGCGGAGTTCAGCGCCGCGAGCAGCACGGCGTCGCCGGACGGGTCCTCGTGACCGGTCCGCGTCTCGTCGCCGAGGTCCAGGATCTCGTCGTGCAGGGCGGTGACCCGGCGGCCCTCGGTGGCGAGGTGCCGGCGGCGGCGCAGGCCCATCGGGGTGTGGCCGGTCGCCAGATAGAAGGGGCGGGCGACGTCGGCCCGCCAGTCGATCAGGACCGGGGTGCGTTCGGCGTCGTCGTTACGGAGCCCGATGCGGCCGATGTGGTGGACGTCCCCGGAGGCGAGGTCGATCCGGCCGAAGCAGAGGGAGCCGTCCACCGCGTTGAGCGCGGCGAGCAGCCCGGAGCGCTCGGCGACCAGGATGTCCCGCTCCAGCCTCGCCTGCTGCGGGGTGTCGCCCTGCGCGAGCGCGTCCGTGACCGAGACCTCGGTGTCGCCGCGCAGCGCGTCCACGCGCGCGTAGAGTCCGTCGACGAATTCCTGCTCGTGCCGCAATTCATCGTCCGGAAATTCGGTGTTTGACAATTCCACTCCCGCCCGGATATACTGTGCTCACTGAACTTCTTCATGACCTCATTTCCTTGAAGTCACGAATCCCCGAATATACGCAGAGAAATCCCCCGAGCGCAATTGCTCGGGGGATTTCTTGTATCGCGTGCGGGTCAGAGCACGTCGGCCAGCTCCTCCAGCAGCCGCCGCTTGGGCCGGGAGCCCACCATCGACTTCACCGGTTCACCCCCGCGGAACACCATGAAGGTCGGCATCGACAGCACCTTGTACGCGTTCGTCGTCGCCGGATTCCGGTCCACGTTCAGCTGCACCACGCGGAGCCGGTCGCCCTCCTCCTCGGCCAGGGCGCTGAGCACTGGGGCCATCTGCCGGCACGGCGGGCACCAGTCCGCGGTGAACTCCACCAGCACGGGCAGCTCACTGCCCAGCACCTCCGCACCGAACTCCGCGTCCGACACCTCGGCCACCCCGCTGTTCGTCATGCGTCTCCTCCCAGTTCGCACTTGGGCTCCGGACCCCCCGGAACCGCCGCCTCGGCCCGCGCCAGCTGGGCGCCGACCTGCGCCCGGACCGACGAGAGCTGTGCGATCAGCGCGTCCAGCTCCGCCAGCTTGCGCCGGTAGACGCCGAGCGAGGCCGGGCACGAGTCGCCCTCGGGGTGCCCGGCGCGCAGGCACTCCACGAAGGGGCGGGTCTCCTCCAGGTCGAACCCGAAGTCCTGGAGCGTCCTGATCTGCCGCAGCAGCTTCAGGTCGTCCTCGTCGTAGGTCCGGTAACCGTTGCCGGTGCGCCGCGCGGTCAGCAGGCCCCGCGACTCGTAGTACCGCAGCGCCCGCGTCGTGGTCCCGGCCCGCGCGGCCAGCTCGCCGATTCGCATGGCACGAACGTAGGCGTTGACCCGGACGTCAAGGCAAGAGGCCCGGCGCCGGGGCGCGGGGCCTCTTGGGGGGACCGGGGCCTCTTGGGGGGGGGACCGGGCGGCTGAGCAACGGGGGGAGCACCTCAGCCGCCCGGCGTGTGCGGGCCGGGCCGCAGGGTCAGGCCCGCGCCAGCTCCTTCTCGCCGCCCTGCTCGGGCAGGTCCGGTGCGGCGTCGGCGTCGTCGGCGCCGTGGTGGTCGTCCAGCAGGGTCTTCTCGTCGAACGGGGCCCGGCCGGCGAGCACCTCGTTCACCCGGCCCTTGTCGATCTCCTTGGTCCAGGTGCCGATCAGGACGGTGGCCACGGCGTTGCCGCCGAAGTTGGTCAGGGCACGGGCCTCGCTCATGAAGCGGTCGATGCCGACGATCAGGCCGATGCCGTCCACCAGGGCGGGCTTGTGCGAGGACAGGCCGCCGGCCAGCGTGGCGAGACCGGCACCGGAGACACCGGCGGCGCCCTTGGAGGCCACCAGCAGGAAGAGCAGCAGCGGGATCTGCTCGCCGATCGACATCGGCGTACCCATGGCGTCGGAGATGAACAGCGAGGCCATGGTCATGTAGATCATGGTGCCGTCGAGGTTGAACGAGTAGCCGGTCGGGACGGTGATGCCGACCACCGGCTTGCTGACACCCAGGTGCTCCATCTTGGCGATGAGGCGCGGCAGCGCCGACTCCGAGGAGGAGGTGGACAGGATCAGCAGGAACTCTCGGCCCAGGTACCTGAAGAGCGAGAGGACGTTCACCCCGGCGACCAGGCGCAGCAGCGTGCCCAGCACCAGGAAGAGGAAGAGGAAGCAGGTCACGTAGAAGCCGAGCATCAGCACGGCCAGGCTCTTCAGCGCCTCGACGCCGGCCGATCCGGTGACGGCGGCGATGGCACCGAACGCGCCGACCGGGGCGGCCCACATGATCATGGCGAGGACTCGGAAGACCAGGCGCTGGATGTGCTCGATGCCGCGCAGGACGGGCTGTCCGGCGGACCCCATGGCCTGCAGGGCGAAGCCGCACAGCAGGGCGATCAGCAGAGTCTGCAGGACCTCGCCGGCGGTGAACGCGGAGACGATGGTGGTCGGGATGATGCCCATCAGGAAGTCGACGGTGCCCTTGGCCTCCGCGTCGACCTGCGCCTGACCGGTCTCCTTGACGGCGTCGGTGACCGCGAGGCCCGTGCCCGGGTCCAGGATGTTGCCGACGACCAGGCCGATGGCGAGCGCCACCAGCGACATCACCAGGAAGTAGCCCAGCGCGATCCCGCCGACCGCGCCGACCTTGGCGGCCTTGCGGACCGACCCGATGCCCAGCACGATCGTGCAGAAGATGATCGGCGAGATCATCATCTTGATCAGGTTCACGAAGCCGGTGCCCAGGGGCTTCAGCTCGGTGGCGAAGTCCGGAGCGATCAGACCCACCGCGATACCGAGGGCGACCGCGATGATCACCGCGATGTAGAGATAGTGCGTGCGGTCCCGCTTGGCTTTGGGTGCGGCAGGTGCCGTAGCGGCTTTGCTGGTCACGGCGGCCCTCCTTGACGACGTCGTCGGCATCACCGGCGTGCGGCTCACGTCCGGGGGATTGTTCAGGGGATGCGGTGACTATCTCCCGGCACGTGAGGGCGGTCACCCTTGCGTTCATTTAGTTCACCATCAGGCCAGGAGGGAGACTGGCGGCATGCACCTCCGCGTCCCGAGACCCCGAAGCCTGGCCGGGCAGCTCTTCGCCATGCAGGCCGTGCTGATAGCGGTCGTCGTGGTCGGGTACGCGCTGTTCAGCTGGATCAGCGACCGGGGGCAGGCACAGGACGCGGCCGGGCGGCAGGCCAGGGCGGTGTCGCTGGCCATCGCGGACTCGCCGTCCGTGGTGGAGGCGATCGGTACGCCGGATCCGACCGCGCGGCTCCAGCCGTACGCGGTGCGGGTCATGCGGGACACCGACGTGGACTTCGTGACGATCATGGATCCGTACGGCATCCGCTGGACCCATCCCGACCCGGCGCAAATCGGCCACCCCTTCCGGGGGCACATCGAGCGCGCGCAGCGGGGCGAGACCTTCACGGAGACCTACACGGGCACGCTCGGGCCCTCGGTGCGGGCGGTCACGCCGGTCATGGACGGTGAACGGGTGGTCGGACTGGTCAGCGCCGGGATCAAGGTCGAGGAGATCAGCAAGCGGGCGCGGGAGCAGCTCACCGCCCTGACGGGGGTGGCGGCCGGGGCGCTGCTGCTCGGCGCGGTCGGTACGTACGTGATCAACGCGCGGCTGCGCCGGCACACGCACGGTATGAACGCGGACGAGCTGAGCCGGATGCACGACTACCATCAGGCCGCGCTGCACGCGGTGCGCGAGGGGCTGCTGATGCTGGACGGGCAGTACCGGGTCGCGCTGATCAACGACGGTGGACGGGAGCTGCTGGGCGTGACCGGTGACGTGGTGGGCACCTCCGTCGCGGACCTCGGGCTGCCGGCGCAGCTCACGGGGGCGCTGCTGGCGTCGGAGCCCCGGGTGGACGAGGTGCACCTGGCGGCCGAGCGGGTGCTGGTCGTCAACACCTCGCCGGTGTCCGGCGGTGAGCGGCGGGGCTCGGTGGTGACGCTGCGGGACGTGACCGAGTTGCAGTCGCTGACGGGTGAGCTGGACTCCGAGCGCGGATTCACGCAGGCCCTGCGCTCGCAGGCGCACGAGGCCGCGAACCGGCTGCACACGGTCGTCTCGCTGATCGAGCTGGGGCGTGCGGAGGAGGCCGTGGAGTTCGCGACGGCCGAGCTGGAGCTGGCGCAGGCGCTCACCGACCAGGTGGTGGCGGCGGTCGGCGAGCCGGTCCTGGCGGCGCTGCTGCTGGGCAAGACGGCGCAGGCGAACGAGCGGGGAGTGGAGCTGGTGGTGTCGCGGGAGAGCCGGCTGGACGACGGTCTGCTGCCGCCGTCGCTGCCCGCCCGGGACCTGGTGACGATCCTGGGCAACCTGGTGGACAACGCGGTGGACGCGGCCCAGGGCGCGGTGCCCTCGCGGGTGACGGTGGCGGCGTACACCGAGGCGGCGGGTGACGGTTCCGAGCTGGTGATGCGGGTGTCGGACACGGGGGCCGGGGTCGATCCCGCCCATGCCGACCTGGTCTTCCAGCGGGGTTTCTCGACGAAGCCGGCCGGTGAGGGCGGCCGAGGCCTGGGCCTGGCGCTGGTCCGCCAGGCGGTACGCCGGCACGGCGGCACCCTCACGGTCACGGAGGCCGAGGGCGGCGGCGCCCGCTTCGAGGCGCGGCTGCCGCTGGGCGATGCCGGGAGCGGCACGGCGACGCCGGCCACCGTGGCGGGCAGACCGGAGTCCGGGGGTGCCGTATGACACGGCGACGGCCCCTACGTGTCGTGCCGGTCGGCCTGAGCCGCCCGGTTACCACCGGCGTGCGCCGTGGCGCCCCCGGCGGCTGCCGCCTCCCCAGCGCGCCCGCCCACCGGCGCCCCTGCGCGACGACCCACCCCGGGGCCGCCGTATGACCCAGGAGCAGCGCATCCGGGTCCTGGTCGTCGAGGACGACCCGGTCGCCGCCGACGCGCACGTGATGTACGTCGGCCGGGTGCCGGGGTTCGTGGCCGTCGGCAAGGCGCACACCGGGGCGGAGGCCCGGCGGATGCTGGACCGTACGCCGGTGGACCTGCTCCTGCTGGACCTGCACCTGCCGGACGTGCACGGGTTGCAGCTGGCCCGTTCGCTGCGGGCGGCGGGGCATCACACCGACGTGATAGCGGTGACGTCGGCGCGGGATCTGACGATGGTGCGGGAGGGCGTGTCGCTGGGCGTCGTCCAGTACGTGCTGAAGCCGTTCACCTTCGCCACCCTGCGGGACCGGCTGGTGCGGTACGCGGAGTTCCGGGGCACCGCCGGCGAGGCGAGCGGCCAGGACGAGGTGGACCGCGCCCTGGCCACGCTCCGCGCCCCCGGCCCGGCCGCCCTGCCGAAGGGCCTGAGCGGACCGACCCTGGAACGGGTCACGGGCGCGCTGCGGGGCTCGGAGGAGGGCCTGACGGCGGCCGGGGTGGCCGAGGCGGTGGGCATCTCGCGGATCACCGCCCGCCGCTACCTGGAACACCTGGTGGACGCGGGCCGGGCGGGGCGGAGCCCGCAGTACGGGCAGGTGGGGCGGCCGGAGTTGGTGTACCGGTGGGTACGGGGCCGGTGAGCCGTGCCGCTCTGCGCGCCTGCCCGGCCTCCTTGGACGAGCCCGCCCGCTCGTAGGCGTCCGCGGCCCGCGTCAGGTGGGCGCGGGCCCGCTCGCGTCTCCCGCGCTGTCGTGCACGAGCGCGAGGGCGTAGAGCGTCCGGGCGCTGCCGTGCCAGTCCTCGAACTCCCGGCAGATGTAGAGGCTGTTGAGGCAGGCTGTCACGGCCTCCGGGGTGCGGCCCCTGGCGTTGAGAGCGACCCTGTAGTTGTGCCAGGCCCTGCCCTCGCGTGGCCTGTCCCCCGTCTCCCGGTAGGGGTCGAGGGCGGCGCGCAGGGCGCCTGCCCGCGCGACGACACCGGCGAGGCCCTGCGGATCGGCGGCGAGCAGGTCGGCCAACGCCTCGCCCCACTCCCGTACGGCCTCCCACCGTTCGGGGTCCTCGGCTGCCGCCGCGATGTTCCCCGCAGGCGCTCCGGCGTCGAGCCCCAGTGCCCGCGCCGGCCGCTCCACCGCCAGGCGTCCACCGTCCCCGCCGGCTCCCTCGGCCAGGGCCGCCAGCAGTGCCGCTCCCCCTCGCCCGTTCCCTGCTCACGCCGCCTTCGCGTACCACACGACCTGCGAGGCGAGCCCCGCCACGGCGAGCGCCTCCAGTACCGAAAGCCCGACGAGCAGCCCTCCGACGTCCCCGTTCGACCAGAAGACGATCAGTGCCGCCAGCGGTACCGCACAGAACGCCGTCAGGTCGATCACGGTCTGTATCGCCTTACGGGACCGGCGCCGGGTGTCGGTCCGGTGGTACGCCTCCCACCCGAAGGTCGTGAAACCGCCGCCGTACGAGGCGAGTTCGGCCAACCGGGGCCCCAGATCGTCCCGGACGTAGAGTCCGATCGCCGAGATCTTCTCGTCGTTGACGAGGTAGGTCCATCCGAGGACGACGCACACCGGCGGCAGCGCCAGGAGCATCGAGGTCTGCTTCGCCTGGGCCGTGGCGGCGATGACGGCGGCCACGACGGCCAGCGTCACGTAGAGGAGGTTGTCCCGGAACCCGATCCTCGCCCTTTGCTCGCCCTTCACGCTCTCGTACTCGGCGAGCAGCAACTGCCCGACCGTCACGTCCTGTTCCGGCACTCGATCCCCTTCTCCCAGCGGTAACTCATGACTATGCCGGAGATCCAGCCCACCGTTCTGACCCTGACCGCACTCCCGGGCGCCGAGCGGGCCCCCGCTCTCACCACACAGCTCATCAACTGACTGCGCCCCGAAGCCGTGTTCTTCGTCGGAGTCGCCGGCAGCCTGAAGGGCGACGTCGGCACACTCCCGCGGATGAACCGGGCGATCGCGGACTCCGCGTCCGCCAGGACCACGTCGCCCGTGGCGATCGGCAGCCGACGCCGGGAAGCGCAAGGCCGGCGCCTCGGGTTCGCAGCAGCGCGCCGCGCACCGGGCTCCCCCGAATCCCCACTCGCAGGAGCATTGACCTGACTAGACCACTCCTCTTACGTTCGCCACGCAGCCGTCCAGGCCACAGTGTCGTGCGCCCGTAGGAGGTCATGCCGTGCGTCCCACCGTCCGGTTCACCGCTCTGTTCACCCTCACCGCGCTCACCTCCACCGCACTCGCCGCCTGCGGAAGCGGCTCCGGCAGCGATCCGGACACGGTGAAGGTCTCCTTCAAACAGTCGACGGACAACTCCGTCAAGGTGATGGACACGTACCTCGCCGACATCAAGAAACAGTTCGAGAAGGCCAATCCGGGGAAGAAGGTCGAACTCGTCCCCATCAAGGCCCCGGACTCGGAGTACTACACCAAGCTCCAGCAGATGCTCCGCTCCCCCAAGACGGCGCCTGACCTGGTCTACGAGGACACCTTCCTCATCAACTCCGACATCACCAGCGGGTACTTGAAGCCCCTCGACCCCTACCTGGACAAGTGGAAGGACTGGGACCAGTTCATCGACACGTCCAAGGCGGCGACCGCGGGCGAGGACGGCAAGACGTACGGCGTCCCGGACGGCACCGACACCCGCGGGCTGTGGTTCAGCAAGCACGTCTTCGCCAAGGCCGGGCTGCCCGCCGACTGGCAGCCGAAGACGTGGGACGAGGTCCTCGACGCCGCCCGCACCATCAAGGAGAAGGTCCCCGGCGTCACACCGATCAACGTGTACACCGGCAAGCCCGCCGGTGAAGCGGCCACCATGCAGGGCTTCGAGATGCTGCTGTACGGCACGAACGACGGGAC
Source organism: Streptomyces sp. NPDC058534 (assembly GCF_042717365.1). Classification (NCBI taxonomy): domain Bacteria; kingdom Bacillati; phylum Actinomycetota; class Actinomycetes; order Kitasatosporales; family Streptomycetaceae; genus Streptomyces; species Streptomyces sp. NPDC058534. The sequence goes on along the minus strand of NZ_JBHXNW010000016.1, from coordinate 111,131 downwards.
CACGGACCCGCTGTACGACAAGGACAGCAAGAAGTGGATCACGGCGGGGAAGGGGTTCGAGGACTCCCTCGCCTTCGTCGAGAGCGTGTACAAGGAGAAGCTCGGCCCGGAGGTCTCCGACGCGCTCGACCCCAACTTCGGGACCGCGGTGCGCGGTGAGCTGCTGCCGCAGGGCAAGCTCGGCATCGCCCTGGACGGCTCCTGGCTGCCGCAGGACTGGCTGGAGGGCAGCGGGCACGAGTGGCCCGAGTGGTCGAAGGAGCTGGGCCTGGCGGCCATGCCGACGCAGAACGGTCAGGCGCCCGGCAAGGTGAGCATGTCCGGCGGCTGGGCCTGGTCGATCCCGGCCAAGGCGGGCAACCCGGACCTGGCCTTCGACTTCATCAAGACGATGCAGACCAAGGCCAACGCCCAGAAGTGGTACATCGCCAACTCCGGCATCGCGGTCCGCGAGGACGTCGCGAACGATCCCGCGTACGTCGACGCGCAGCCCGGCATCAAGTTCTTCACCGACCTGGTCGAGAGCACCCACTACCGGCCCGCCTACCCGGCGTACCCGAAGGTGTCGGTGGCCATCCAGGAGGCGATGGAGGGCGTGACGACCGGCGACATGTCGGTCGAGGAGGCGGCGCGCGGGTACGACGAGGCGCTCAAGGAGGCCACCGACAACCAGGTGGTGAGCAAGTGACCGCGGCCACGCCGCGGCACGCGGGTCCGGAGGTCGCCAAGGCTCCGCCGGGCCCGCCCGCCCCGGACCCGGCCGGGGGCGGGCGGGCCGCCACCGCCCGGCGCTCCCTGCTGCGCGCCCTGCCCGTCTCCCCCGCCGTCCTCCTGCTGCTGCTCTTCCTGGCCGGCCCGATCGCCTACTGCGTGGTCATCGCCTTCACCGACCTCCAGCTCACCGGTCAGGCCGAGGAGTCCTTCGTCGGCTTCGAGAACTTCCGGCGGGCGTTCCAGGACGAGGCGTTCCTCAACGCCGTGTGGCTGACCCTGGTCTTCACGGTGCTGTCCTCGCTGATCGGGCAGAACACCCTGGGGCTCGCGCTGGCCACGCTGATGCAGCGGGCCTCGAAGCCGGTCCGCACGCTCACCGGTGGCATCGTTGTCACGGCCTGGGTGCTGCCGGAGGTGGTGGCCGGCTTCCTGCTCTACGCCTTCTTCCGCCGCGAGGGCACCCTCAACGCCGTCCTGGACTGGCTCCACCTGCCCTCCCAGAACTGGCTGTTCACGCTGCCGATCCTGGCGGTGTCCTTCGCCAACGTGTGGCGGGGCACGGCGTTCTCGATGCTGGTCTACTCGGCCGCCCTGAACGAGATCCCCAAGGAGGTCACCGAGGCCGCCGAGGTCGACGGCGCGGGCGGCTGGCGCCGCATGTGGCACGTCACGCTGCCGATGATCCGGCGCTCCATCGGCACCAACCTCATGCTGAACACCCTCCAGACGCTGTCGGTCTTCGGACTGATCTGGGTGATGACCCGCGGCGGTCCCAGCGGGAAGAGCCAGACGCTGCCGCTGTTCATGTACGAACAGGCCTTCCAGAACAGCCTGATCGGCTACGGCACGGCGGTGGCGCTGCTGCTGTTGCTGATCGGCTCGCTGTTCTCGGTCGTGTACCTGCGCCTGCTCCGGACGGAGGTCTGATCCCGATGGCCCTCATGACGCGCCCGCCCGCCAGGCGTCGCACGCAGCGCCGGATGGCCGCCGACGCCGGGCTGCTGGTGGTGGCCGCGGCCTTCGTGCTGCCGCTGGCCTGGGTGGTGCTGTCCGCCCTGGACCCGAACGCGGGCCTCAGGGTGAAGGTGCCCGACGGGCTGACCCTGGACAACTTCGACGCGATCCTCACCCCGGAGATCACCTTCACCCCACTGCTCAACAGCCTGATCCTGTGCGGCGGCGCGACCCTGCTGACGGTGGTCTGCGCGGCGCTCGCGGCGTATCCGCTCTCCCGTTTCCGGTCCCGGCTCAACCGGCCGTTCCTGCTGACGATCCTGTTCGCGACCAGCCTGCCGATCACCGCGATCATGGTGCCCGTCTACGCCCTGTTCGTGCGGGTGAACATGATCGACACCATGCAGGGGACGATCTTCTTCTTCGCCGCCTCCCAACTGCCCTTCGCCATCTGGCTGATGAAGAACTTCATGGACGGCGTGCCCAAGGAGCTGGAGGAGGCGGCGTGGACGGACGGGGCGTCCTCGTTCCAGTCGCTGCTGCGGATCGTGCTGCCGCTGATGGGGCCGGGTGTGGCGGTGGTGACGGTGTTCTCGTTCGTGATGATGTGGGGGAACTTCTTCGTCCCCTTCATGCTGCTGCTCTCCCCGGACCAGATGCCCGCCTCGGTCAGCATCAACGACTTCTTCGGCAACCGGGGCATGGTGGCGTACGGGCAGCTGGCGGCGTTCTCGATCGTCTACTCGACGCCGGTCGTGCTGCTGTACGTGCTGATCTCCCGGCGGCTGGGCGGCGGGTTCGCGCTGGGCGGGGCGGTCAAGGGGTGAGCTGAGCGGGTCAAGGGGTGGCGGCGGCGTCCGCGGGCGCCGTGAGGAACGATGGCATGTCCGCTTGGACCTGCCCTGCCTCAATAAAGGCCGTCTCGCCGGTGGCCAGGGCTTGGAGGCCGACCAGGATGCGAGTCCGCGCAGGTGGCCAGACCTGGTCGATCACCTGAAGGGCGGGCATGACGCGTACGGTGGCGCGCGGGTCACGGTAAGAGACGCTCATCACCGCCTCACAGGAGATCGGCGCTGCCGCCAGGACATGCGTGATGACCTTCCGGCGCCGCATCTGCACCCAGTCCACCGCGACGCGCCGCAGCATCCGCAACTCACCGGGTGGGCCGGAGGCGTTCACGTTCGAGACGAGGCGGGGTCTCGCCTCGGAACGCCGTCGCGGCCTGGAAGCGTGCGATGGCGTCGTGGGCGGCGCGGTCGATGAGGATGACCTCAGCGCCCTGAGCGGCAGCGCCGACTTCGTCCAGGATGCCTTGAGCGGTGATCCACTCGGTGGACCGGGCGGTGTGGTGCTGCATCTTGGGCAGCACTTCTGGCGCACCGCCGTGACCGGCCCTTTCTCGCGGGCTTGAGTGTGCAGTCAGACGGCTCGCCTGGTTCTACAGGTCGGCCACGAGTAGCCGGTAGCCGGCATCGAGGGCCTCGCGGTCGAGTAGGTCGGCATGGCGTTGGTGCCACCGGCCGGAGGACAGGTCGTCTGACAGCCGCGCCAAGCCCGGCTGGATGACTTCGTCGCTGGTCTGGGCGAACAGCGAGATACCGGACCGCACTTCCGGGTCGAGGTATGCCTCGGGTCGGCGCCAGAAGGCGGCGAGGAATCCGTCGGTGCAGTCGTACGGGATGGGGACGGTTTCGATGCGGGCGCCTCCCAGCAGCCTGGCCAAGCGATCGACCGCGACGGCTCGTGTGTTGTCGAGAGCGGCTGCTTCGGGCAGGTACTCCTCCAGCAGCCAGAACCTGTGGTTGATGTCGGGATCGAAGGTGAGGACGACGATCCGCTGCCGGGCGATGCGAAGCAGTTCGCCGATGCCGGCTTCCAGGTCGCTCCAGTGGTGCACGGTCAGGAGGGCCATCGCCGCATCGGCCGAGTCGTCGGCGAGAGGGATCGACTCTGCGGATGCTTCCAGGGCCGGTGCGGATCCGGCTGGGCGCTGGGCGATCATCACTGAGCTGGGTTCAACAGCCAGTACCGTGTGTGACGGTTCGTAGGAGCCGGTGCCGGCTCCTACGTTGATCACAGTGGTGGCACCACCGAGGGCTTGATGGATCCTGGCGGCGATTCGGGGGTCCGGTCGCCGGGTGTCAGCGTAGGTCGCACCGATGCTGTTGTAGGTCGCCACACCGCACAGTATGCGCTTCCCGCTGACACCGGGAAGAGCTGCAGCGTTGTCGGTTCTCATCGACATTTTCGAGCTGTCTGATCGCCAATTGTTGCCCGAAATCCTCGACAAACGTGGCCCGCTTCCGCTGACGAACCCAGTGCGTCTATCTGGCTCTTGATGCCCTCTCGGATGGTCGGCTACGAGCCTGCCCTGGCCCGTCCTGTTCGGGTTCCGCCGTTGATGGGAGGGCCGCGGCGATGCAGTCGAGGACGCGCTGGAGCCCGTTCCGGAACTGGTCGTCGCGGCTCAGGTGCGGCTGGCGCGCCTCCATCACGATTTTGGTGAAGATCGGGTACTCCCCGCTCTTCACCAGCCGGTCGACGTACGGGTAGCTCCGCTCCATCCATTCCGACTCGCTGAGCCCGCTGCGGCGCAGTTCCCTGGCCGTGCTGATCTCCTCGCGGACGGTGCCCTCGACGTAGCTGTTCAGCAGGGCCACGAGGCCGAGGTTCTCGTCGATGGGGACGAAGGCGTCGAGCACCCCCATCAGCCGTTCGACCAAGAGCAGTTGGTTGGGGCCGAAGCTGGGGAGTGACCGCTGCACGGTGGCGATCCACGGGTGCCTGATCCACATGGTCCGCTGCCCGCCGGCGTAGCGGGTCAGGTCGGCGCGCCAGTCGCCCGAGGGCATGTCCGTGACGTCGATCTCGCCCATCACCTGGTCGGCCATGAGCTCGACCAGGTTCTCGCGGTTGGGGACGTACCGGTAGAGCGACATCACGCCGGCGCCGATCTCGGCGGCGATCCGCCGCATGGTGGCGGCCTCCAGCCCCTGGGCGTCGGCGATCCGGACGGCCGCCTCGGTGATCTTCGCGCGGCTGTGGACGGGTGTCGGCCCGTAGGCCGCGCGCTCGGGCCGCATCCAGATGTTCACGTACTCGGCGTCGGTCACTGTTCCGTCTCCTTGGTTGCGTACATAGTACCCAGTCGTTTAGCTTGACCGTCGAGACCGCGTACAAAGTACCCAGTGGAGGGTCTTCATGCCTGATCCGATCGTGGTCGCCGAAGGGCTGCACAAGTCCTTCGGCGACACCCACGCCCTACGGGGTCTGGACCTGAGCGTCCCGAGAGGAACGGTCTGCGGCGTGCTGGGGCCCAACGGAGCGGGCAAGACGACCGCGGTGCGCATCCTGGCGACCTTGTCCGATCCCGATGCCGGGCACGCCTACATCGCCGGATACGACGTCGTCCGCGAGGCCGGCAAGGTGCGCGCCAGGATCGGGCTCGCGGGCCAGCACGCCGCCGTGGACGAGAAGCTCACCGGCCGGGGCAACCTGCGCATGTTCGGGCGCCTGTCCCACCTGTCCCGGAGCGAGGCGCAGCGGCGGGCCGACGAGCTGCTCGAACGCTTCGGCCTGATGGACGCTGCCGATCGGCAGGTCACCGGCTACTCCGGCGGCATGAGGCGCCGCCTTGACCTGATCACCAGCCTCATCCTGCGCCCCGAGGTGCTCTTCCTGGACGAGCCGACCACTGGTCTGGATCCGCGCAGCCGCGGGGAGATCTGGGACAGCATCCGCGAGTTGGTGGCGGACGGCACCACGGTGCTGCTCACCACGCAGTACCTGGACGAGGCCGACCAGTTGGCCGACGACATCGCGGTCGTCGACCACGGACAGGTGATCGCCACGGGCACACCCGACGAGCTGAAGGCCACGGTCGGCGACCGCCTCGATGTCGAACTCGCAGACCCCGCCGCCCTGCAGCAGGCGGCGACCGTGCTGAAAGCCCTGGCCGGGGCCGATCCCACGACGTCCGGTGCCGACCGGCTCAGCGTCGCCCTGCCGGGCCGCAGCTTCCGGCTCGCCGACATCGTGATCGACCTCGACCGCGCCGGGGTGACCGCGGCCGATGTGCGGCTGCGCCGTCCCACCCTCGACGAGGTGTTCCTGCGCCTCACGGACGACAAGGAGTTGGTCTGATGATCGACCTCGCGCCGCCGCTGGGCCACCGCCTGCGGTGGACGTTCACCGATGGGCTGACTCTGGTCGGCCGCGAGCTGGGACGGCTGCGGCACGCTCCCGGCGAGCTCGTTGCGGCGCTGATCTTCCCGGCCGTCATGGTCGTGCTGTTCGGGTACGTCTTCGGCAGCGCGATCCAGGTGCCGGACGGCGGCGACTACCGCGAGTACCTCATGCCGGGCCTGTTCGCGATGGTGACCTTCTCCGCGTGGTTGGGGGTCATGACGCGGATGGCCGCCGACGCCTCCCGCGGTGTGATGGACCGGTTCCGCTCCATGCCGATGGCGCGCTTGGCGGTGCCGTTCGGGCAGACCGGCGCCGACCTGCTGACCGGCCTGATGATGCTGGCTGTGATGGTGAGCACGGGCCTGCTGGTGGGATGGCAGCCGCACCGCGGCCTGATCCCGACCGCCCAGGCGTTCCTGCTGATGATCGTGCTGCGGTATGCGCTGAGCTGGGTGGGCGTCTATGTGGGCCTTGCGGTGAAGAATGACCAGGTCGCCGACGCGATGGTGCCGTTGGGCCTGCCGTTCACGATGCTGTCGAACGCGTTCGTCCCGACCGACGGCATGCCGGGCTGGCTGCGCTTCCTGGCCGACTGGAACCCGGTGAGCGCGCTCACCGCAGCTGCACGGGAGCTGTTCGGCAACCCGGGCGCCCCGTCCGGAAATGTGGCCTGGCCACTGGCGCATCCGGTGACCACCGTCCTGCTCTGGTCGGCTGCGCTGCTGGTGATCTTCGTCCCGTTGTCGCTCCGCGCCTATATGCGCAGAGGACGCTGACCACTCCAGGCATCTGCCCTGGAGGCCGCTCACCGCGCCGGAGCGGCGCCCAACGACATCGGCCACCCCATCGATGAGAGACCACGCACCTCACACCGCGTCGAAGGAATCGAACCACCGCAATCGCGCTGCCATCGACACCAACACCAACACCATGGAGACGCTATGAGCCTGTTCCGACTCGACGCCAGCATCCTTCCCGGGACGTCCGCCAGCGCTGAACTCGCCGACCTCGTGGAATCGGAGTGGACCGCAGTCCACCGCGACGCGCCGGTGGTACGCCGCCATCTGGGCACCGACCCGCTGCCCGCCGACGCCTGGGCACACGCCCACACCGGCAACTTGGCGCCCGAACCCGACCGCACTCCCGCGCAGCGGGACGCGCTCACCCTCGCTGGGTCGCTCACCGCGGAACTCGAGGCCGCCGAGGCGGTGTTACTGGCCGTGCCGCTGTACAACTTCGGTGTCTCCCAGCACTTCAAGACCTGGGTCGACCTGGTCATCGCCGGGGCAACCCTGGGCAGCCCGGTGCTCAAGGGCAAGCCGACCGTCCTGGCCACCGTGCGAGGCGGCGGCTACGCCCCCGGCACTCCGCGCGAAGGCTGGGACCACTCCACCCCGTACCTCAAGCGCATCCTCGCCGACGTGTGGCAGGCCGACCTCGTCGTCATCGAACGCGAGCTCACCCTCGCCGCCACCTCCCCCGGCATGGAACACCTCCAGGACCTCGCCGCCGACGTGCATACCAGAGCCCTGGCAGCGGCCCGCGACGCCGGCCGTGAAACCGCAGCCAAGTGACGCTGCCCGCTTCGGTGCACTTCGCATCCGCCGGGCCAACGACGGTTGATCGACCTCGCGGTTGCGGCTTTGCCGCCCGAGCCGGCGGTGTTTCACAGACGGTCACTCATGAAACACCCTCATGAAACAGTCCGGGGTCGTGAGCGACGACTTCCAGCGCGTGGAATCGCACGACTGCCCAATGTCCACCTGCGCCGCCCCGGCGGGCTCCCCGTGCCGGACCGGCAAGGGCAAGGTGGCCATCCAGTACCACACCGCCCGCTTCAGTCTCGTGCCCCAACTCGCCAAGGCGCTCAGCCTGCCGACCCCCGCCGTACGCAAGCCGGGGGCGGTGTGGGCCGAGCTGCCGCGGCCGGTGACTTGCCGAAGGAAGACCTGGAGACGCTGCTACAGCTGCACAGGGAGTCCCTGAGCAAGGAGCCCTGGACGCCGTACAAGGCGTACATGCCGCCGAAGATGCCGACGTACCGAGGTCTGGAGCAGGACGCGACCGTCATGCGCGCCTGGCAGCCGGCCTTCGTGTTCGGGCTGTTCCAGACAGAGGGCTACGCGCGAGCGCTGTACCAGATCGCCAAGCCGGTCGAGGAGACGACGACCGAGTACGTCGAACAGAACGTCCGGCTGAGACTGGAGCGGAAGGAACTGATCACCCGCTCGGAGAGTCCGCTGAAGCTCCGCGTCATCATGGACGAGACGGCCGTCCGTCGAACGGTGGGCGGCTCCGAGGTGATGCTGGCCCAGTACAAGGAGATCGCGGAGCTGGGGGAAATGGACAACGTGACCATCCAGGTCCTGCCCCACGATGTCGTCACCTACCGCTCGGAAAACAACTTCATCCTGCTGGACTTCTCCGAGAACCTTGCCCCTGTCGTACAGGTGGACATGTCGAACACCATCTCCGTGACGGACGAGCGGCTGGAGGTCCAGCGGAACGTCCGCCGGTTCGACGCAATGCGCGACAGCGCCCTACCTCCGGCGCGAACGGCCGGGTTCCTGCAACAACTAGCACGAGAGTGGGCATAGCCATCAACACCAACACCGCATCCTCAGAAGTGGCCCCCGAGTCCGCCTGGTTCAAGTCGTCGTACAGCAACGACTCCGGCGGAGCGTGCGTCGAGGTCGCGGATCTGGCCGGCGAGGTCGGTATCCGCGACTCCAAGGACAAGGGCGGTTCCGCCCTCGTGGTGCCGGCCGGCGCCTGGTCCTGGTTCGTCGGCGCCGTGAGCACGCACCGCCTGAGCTGAGGCCCTGGCCTTCCGTCCGTTTACGACAGTAGGGAGCGGTTCGCTTCCCCCGGATACAGCCCGGGGGAGGGGGAAGCAGGCCAGCAGCCAGCCGTACGTTCCTACAATCCGTATCGCTGGCTGAACAGCCCGTAGTCAGCCCGGCCCCGGACCCCTACGGTGTGGCGCGTGCGCCGACCCTCATCCCACCCGAACCAGTCGGGTCCCCCGTTCAACGCCCTCGCCGCCCGCCGGCTGCGTGCCGCCCTCCACATGGGGCCCGAGCACGTCGCCCACGGCATACGGGTCTCGTACGGACTGCCGTACGTCACCCCCGAACTCGTCGTCGCCTGGGAGCGGGGGGCGGTCTCCCCCGGGAACCCGGAGCTGACCGCGCTCGCCGGGGTGCTGTGGTGCTCGCCCGGTGAGCTGATCGGCCGGCCGCAGACCCTGCGCGAGCACCGGGTCGCCCGCGGTGTCGCGCCGGAGGACGTGGCGCGGACCGTGGGGCTCGCGCTCGCGGCCTACCTGCGGATGGAGGAGACGGACGACTGGCGCGGCACCGACCGCCAGTCGGCCCAGCTCGCCGACGTGCTCGGGCTGTCGCTGCCGGACTTCGTGACCGTCACGGGCCGCGAGGAGAAGCTGGCCGACCTGCTGACCAGCGCCGTCAGCACCCGCTGGCAGGGCTATGTGCGCCCGGTCGCCAAGCTGGCCCCGCTGGACCGGCGTGTCCTGGAGAACGTCCTCCAGGTGCTGCACCAGGACTACCAGGGGCACATGGCCTCCACCCTCAGCTGGGGCGGGGGCAGCGGTGACGCCGGCGCCGGGGGGCGCGACTTCCTCGACCGGATCGTGGAGCACTTCTGGTCGGCGGTCGAGAGGCACCCGTGAACGCGGGCGGGTGTCAGGGCGGGCGGGTGTCAGGGCGGGCGCGTGCAGAAGGCGGGCGTCAGAAGACCGACTCCGCCTCGTCCATCCGGTCCTTCGGCACCGTCTTCAGCTCGGTGACGGCCTCCGCGAGCGGCACCATCACGACATCCGTGCCGCGCAGCGCGGTCATGCGGCCGAATTCGCCGCGGTGCGCCGCCTCCACCGAGTGCCAGCCGAAGCGGGTGGCGAGCACCCTGTCGTAGGCGGTCGGCACGCCGCCGCGCTGGACGTGGCCGAGGATGACGGGCTTGGCCTCCTTGCCGAGCCGGCGCTCCAGCTCGTACGCCAGCGCGGTGCCGATGCCCTGGAACCGCTCGTGGCCGAACTTGTCGATCGCGCCCTTGCCGTAGTCCATGGAGCCCTCGGCGGGGTGGGCGCCCTCCGCGACGCAGACGACGGCGAACTTCTTGCCGCGGGAGAACCGCTCCTCGACCATCTTGACCAGGTCGGCGGGGTCGAAGGGGCGCTCGGGCAGGCAGATGCCGTGGGCGCCGGCGGCCATGCCGGACTCCAGGGCGATCCAGCCCGCGTGCCGGCCCATGACCTCGACGACCATCACCCGCTGGTGGGACTCGGCGGTGGTCTTGAGGCGGTCCATGGCCTCCGTGGCCACCCCGACGGCCGTGTCGAAGCCGAAGGTGCGGTCGGTGGAGGAGATGTCGTTGTCGATCGTCTTCGGCACGCCGACCACCGGCAGGCCGGCGTCGGAGAGCATCCGGGCGGCGGTCAGCGTGCCCTCGCCACCGATCGGGATCAGCGCGTCGATACCGAAGTTCTGGATCATGTCCGAGGCGTTCTCACAGGCCTCGCGGAGCCGGTCGCGCTCCAGCCGGGAAGAGCCGAGGATGGTGCCGCCGCGCGCCAGGATGCCGCTGACCGCGTTCAGGTCGAGGGTGCGGTAACGGCCGTCCAGCAGGCCCGCGTAGCCGTCCTCGAAGCCGATGACCTCGTCGCCGAAATTGTCGACCGCTCGGTGCACGACCGACCGGATCACTGCGTTCAGGCCGGGGCAGTCGCCGCCTGCGGTGAGAACTCCGATACGCATCGTGCTGTGTCTCCTGCTCGCTGTGGACACCGGTGAGCCGGTCCAATTGTTCCACGGCCCGGGGAGCGAGGGGCACTGACGGGCGCCTTAGCTACTGAGAGAGGTAATGTCAAGAGGGTTCCGCTCACCCCGGTGGGCGATTTTTGTGCACGGGGCAGCCACCACCAGACCGACACCCGCCGCCAGACCGACACCAGACGAAACGGAGAGCACGCGTGACGCGCAGCGTGTACGTGACCGGTATCGACCGCGGGGACGGCCGCCAGGTCGTCGAACTGGGGGTCATGGAACTCCTCACCCGGCAGGTCGACCGGGTCGGCGTCTTCCGCCCCCTGGTGCACGACGGGCCGGACCGCCTCTTCGAGCTGCTGCGCTCCCGCTACCGGCTCTCGCAGGACTCCGCGACGGTCTACGGCATGGACTACCAGGAGGCGTCCGCCCTCCAGGCCGAACAGGGCACCGACGAGCTGGTGTCCGCGCTGGTCGACCGGTTCCACCTGGTCGCCCGGGACTACGACGTCGTCCTCGTCCTCGGCACCGACTTCGCCGACACCCAGTTCCCGGACGAGCTGTCGATGAACGCCCGGCTCGCCAACGAGTTCGGCGCCTCGGTCGTCCCGGTCGTGGGCGGCCGCAAGCAGACCGCGGAGTCCGTGCTCGCCGAGACCGTCAACGCCTTCCGCGCCTACGACGGGCTGGGCTGCGACGTCCTGGCCATGGTGACCAACCGGGTCACCCGCGAGGACCGGGACGAGATCGCCGAGCGGCTGGCGAACCGGCTGCCGGTGCCGTGCTGGGTGGTGCCGGACGAGCCCGCGCTGTCCGCGCCGACCGTCTCCCAGATCGCGCACACCCTCGGCGCCCAGGTGGTCCTCGGCGACGACTCCGGGCTCGCGCGCGACGCGCTGGACTTCGTCTTCGGCGGGGCCATGCTGCCCAACCTGCTGGCCGCGCTGACCCCCGGCTGCCTGGTCATCACGCCGGGCGACCGCGCCGACCTGGTGATCGGCTCCCTCGCCGCGCACAGCGCGGGCACCCCGCCGATAGCCGGCCTGCTGCTGACCCTGAACGAGGTGCCCGGCGACGGCATCCTCACCCTCGCCGCCCGCCTGGCCCCCGGTACGCCGGTGCTCTCGGTGACCGGCAACAGCTTCCCCACCGCCGAACAGCTGTTCTCCCTGGAGGCCAAGCTCAACGCGGCCACCCCGCGCAAGGCGGAGACCGCTCTCGGCCTGTTCGAGCGCTACGTCGACACCGCCGAGCTGAGCAGCCGGGTCTCCGCCCCGAGCAGCGACCGCGTCACGCCGATGATGTTCGAGCACAAGCTGCTGGAGCAGGCCCGGACCGACCTGCGCCGGGTCGTGCTCCCGGAGGGCACCGAGGAGCGGGTGCTGCAAGCGGCGGAGGTGCTGCTGCGCCGGGGCGTGTGCGAGCTGACCCTGCTCGGCCCCGTCGAGCAGATCCGCAAGAAGGCCGCCGACCTGGGCATCGACCTGGAGGGCGCCGAGCTGACCGACCCCGCGGTCTCCGGGCTGCGGGACGCCTTCGCCGAGAAGTACGCCGAGCTGCGGGCCCACAAGGGCGTGACCGTGGAGCTGGCGTACGACGTGGTGTCGGACATGAACTACTTCGGCACGCTGATGGTGCAGGAAGGGTTCGCCGACGGCATGGTGTCGGGGTCGGTGCACTCCACGGCGGCGACGATCCGGCCGGCCTTCGAGATCATCAAGACCCAGCCGGACGCGTCCATCGTCTCCTCCGTCTTCTTCATGTGCCTGGCGGACAAGGTCCTGGCCTACGGCGACTGCGCGGTCAACCCGGACCCGGACGCGGAGCAGCTCGCCGACATCGCGATCCAGTCGGCGGCCACGGCGGCCCGGTTCGGGGTGGACCCGCGCATCGCGATGCTGTCCTACTCGACGGGCACCTCCGGGTCCGGCGCCGACGTCGACAAGGTGCGCGAGGCCACGGAGCTGGTCCGCGCGCGCCGTCCGGACCTCAGGATCGAGGGGCCGATCCAGTACGACGCCGCGGTGGAGCCGTCGGTGGCCGCCACCAAGCTGCCGGACTCGGAAGTCGCCGGGCAGGCCAGCGTGCTGATCTTCCCCGACCTGAACACCGGCAACAACACCTACAAGGCCGTGCAGCGCTCGGCCGGCGCCATCGCGGTGGGCCCGGTGCTCCAGGGCCTGCGCAAGCCGGTCAACGACCTGTCCCGGGGCGCGCTCGTGCAGGACATCGTCAACACCGTCGCCATCACGGCGATCCAGGCCCAGCAGTCCCCCACCGAGAAGGCCCCCGCCCAGTGAATGCCACCCGTGTCCTCGTCCTCAACTCCGGCTCCTCGTCGGTGAAGTACCAGCTGCTCGACATGCGCGGCAGCGACCGGCTGGCCGTGGGTCTCGTCGAGCGGATCGGCGAGGAGACCTCACACCTGAGGCACACGCCGACGGGCGGCGAGAGCCGTGGGTTCAGCGGTGCCATCCCCGACCACGAGGCGGCGCTCAAGGCCGTGGCGGCCGAACTGGCCAAGGACGGCCTCGGCCTGGACTCGCCGGAGCTGGCCGCGATCGGGCACCGCGTGGTGCACGGCGGAATGCACTTCACCGAGCCGACCGTGATCGACGACGCCGTGCTCGCCGAGATCGAGCGGCTGATCCCGGTCGCCCCGCTGCACAACCCGGCCAACCTCACCGGCATCCGCACCGCCCAGGCGCTCCGCCCCGACCTGCCGCAGGTCGCCGTCTTCGACACCGCCTTCCACACCACGATGCCGGAGTCCGCGGCCCGCTACGCGATCGACGTGGCGACCGCCGACGCGCACCGCATCCGCCGCTACGGCTTCCACGGCACCTCGCACGCGTACGTGTCCCGGGAGACCGCGCGGCTGCTGGGCCGGGCGCCCGAGGACGTGAACGTGATCGTGCTGCACCTGGGCAACGGGGCGTCCGCCTCGGCGGTGCGGGGCGGGCGGTGCGTGGACACCTCCATGGGGCTGACGCCTTTGGAGGGGCTGGTGATGGGTACGCGCTCGGGAGACATGGACCCGGCCGTCATCTTCCATTTGATGCGTGTCGGTGGAATGTCCGCCGACGAGATCGACACTCTTCTGAACAAGAGGAGCGGTCTGATCGGGCTGTGCGGCGACAACGACATGCGGGAGATCCGCCGCCGCGTCGACGCCGGAGACGAGCGGGCCCGGCTGGCCTTCGACATCTACATTCACCGGCTGAAGAAGTACATCGGCGCCTATTACGCCGTTCTCGGACACGTGGACGCGGTGGCCTTCACGGCCGGGGTCGGCGAGAACGCGGCGCCGGTGCGGGAGGCCGCCGTGGCGGGCCTGGAAGGGCTGGGCCTGGCCGTCGACGGCGAGCGGAACGCCGTACGCGGCGACGGGGCGCGGCTGATCTCGCCCGCGGACGCGCGGGTGGCGGTGGCCGTCGTACCGACCGACGAGGAAATGGAGATCGCGACACAGACCTACGCGCTGGTAATTGGTTCAGGCGGTTCGGTGGGTTCTGGGAATCTCACCTGAGCGGCATCCCGCCCTTTTGTATTTTCCGCCAGACGGAATATTCCGCGCCGAAACAAACCGATAGGATGGCCCCCATGCGCCGTTCGAAAATCGTCTGTACTCTCGGCCCCGCGGTCGACTCCCACGAGCAGCTCGTCACGCTGATCGAAGCCGGCATGAACGTGGCCCGCTTCAACTTCAGCCACGGGACGCACGCCGAGCACCAGGGGCGTTACGACCGTCTGCGGGCCGCCGCCAAGGAGACCGGCAGGGCCATCGGTGTCCTCGCCGACCTCCAGGGCCCGAAGATCCGCCTGGAGACCTTCGCGGAGGGCCCCGTCGAGCTGGTGCGCGGTGACGAGTTCACCATCACCACCGAGGACGTGCCGGGCGACAGGACGATCTGCGGCACGACGTACAAGGGCCTGCCCGGTGACGTCACCAAGGGCGACCAGGTACTCATCAACGACGGCAACGTCGAGCTGAAGGTCACCGAGGTCGAGGGCCCGCGGGTGAAGACGATCGTCATCGAGGGCGGCGTCATCTCCGACCACAAGGGCATCAACCTGCCCGGCGCCGCGGTCAACGTGCCCGCGCTGAGCGAGAAGGACGTGGAGGACCTCCGGTTCGCCCTCCGCATGGGCTGCGACCTGGTCGCCCTCTCCTTCGTCCGGGACGCCAAGGACATCGACGACGTGCACCGCGTGATGGACGAGGAGGGCCGCCGCGTCCCGGTCGTCGCCAAGGTGGAGAAGCCGCAGGCGGTCGAGAACATGGAGGACGTCGTGATGGCGTTCGACAGCGTCATGGTCGCCCGTGGCGACCTGGCCGTCGAGTACCCGCTCGAGAAGGTCCCCATGGTGCAGAAGCGCCTGATCGAGCTGTGCCGGCGCAACGCCAAGCCGGTGATCGTGGCGACCCAGATGATGGAGTCGATGATCACCAACTCCCGGCCGACCCGCGCCGAGGCGTCCGACGTGGCCAACGCCATCCTGGACGGTGCCGACGCGGTCATGCTGTCCGCCGAGTCGAGCGTGGGCGCGTACCCCATCGAGACGGTCAAGACGATGTCGAAGATCGTCACCGCCGCCGAGCAGGAGCTGCTCTCCAAGGGCCTCCAGCCGCTGGTGCCGGGCAAGAAGCCGCGCACGCAGGGCGGTTCGGTGGCCCGTGCCGCCGCCGAGATCGCCGACTTCCTGGGCGGCAAGGGCCTGGTGGCCTTCACCCAGTCCGGTGACACCGCCCGCCGGCTGTCCCGTTACCGCACGGCCCAGCCCGTACTCGCCTTCACCACCGACGAGTCGACCCGCAACCAGCTGACGCTCAGCTGGGGCGTGGAGCCGCACGTGGTGCCGTTCGTGAACAGCACGGACGAGATGGTCGACCTGGTGGACCAGGAGACGGCCCGGCTGGGCCTGTTCAGCGACGGCGACATCGTCGTGATCACCGCCGGCTCGCCCCCCGGCGTGCCCGGCACCACCAACATGGTCCGCGTCCTGCACCTGGGCGAGACCCGCCGCGGCTGACGCTTCCCACGAGCTCCGTACGGCGCTGAGGGCGCCCCCTGTGGCAGGGGGCGCCCTCAGCGTTTCGCGGCTCCCGAACGGGCTTGTGGGCGCGCTCAGTCGGTCACGTACTGGTGCAGGCCCGGGACGTGGAGCGTGCCGCCGAACTGGCCGGCCTGGACGACCGTCACCTTAGTGAAGTAGATCAGCGGGATGTCCAGCGGCGGCGGGTGCTCCGGGTCGAAGGTGATCGGGATCAGCCCGAGCAGGTTGCCCGAGATGCTCTCGGTGTACATCACCGTCTCACCGTCGCGGATCGTGGACGTCGAACCCTCGGCCGCCTGGACGTGGTGCGTCTTGCCGGCCTGCTTGTCCTTGACCGTCTGGTGCAGGTCGCCGATGTCGGTGCCGTTGGATATGACGTACTTCAGCACCTTCTTGGTGGTGCCGTTGGCCGTCTTCACGTCGACGACGCCCTTGTACGAGGCGCCCTTGAGCAGCAGCGAGCTGGCGTTGAGGTACCAGGGGTCGTCGGGCAGCGGCACCTTGTTGTCGACGCCGCCCTCGTCGTCCGTGGCGACCGGGCAGTCGTCCGTGTTCTTGTCGGCCTTGCCGGCGCTCTCGGAGGCGCTCGGCGTGGGTGAGGCAGTGGCCTCCTCCTTCGCCTTCTCGGCCGCCTCGTCCACCGACTCCTTGGTGTCCTCGGCCGCCTTCGACGCCGCGTCGGTCGCGCCCTCGACGGTGTCCTTCGCCGTGTCGGTGACCTTGTCGGTCGTGTCCTTCACGGTGTCCGAAGCGTCGTTGCCGGCGTTCTCGGACGCGGACGGGGACTCGGAGGGGGTGGCCTCGGGGCTCGGGGTCTCCTCGGCCTTCTCGCCGCCGGTGAAGATGCCCTCGATGGCGTCGCCGACGCCTTCCAGCAGCCCGCCCTTGTCCTCCGACTCGGAGGGGGAGGGCGTCGCGGCGTCCCCGCCGGCCGACTCCCCGCCCTGCGACGCGGAGGGGCTCGGGGCGGGCTGGGACTTGTCGTCCTTGTCGTCGGAACCTGAATCCGACGAAGAGGACTCGCCCTTGTCCGCGCCCGCGTTCCCGCCGGAGTCCGAGGCGTCGGGCTCCTTCGCGTCGTCCTTGTCGTCCTTTTCGTCGTCCTTCCCGTCCGTCGCCGAGGGCGACGGGGTGGGCGACGCGGACGTGTCCTTCTCGGCGTCCTCCAGGGCCGCCACGCAGTCCTTGTACTCGTCGGCCGTCAGGCTGTTGGAGGCCGGCGGCGCCGAGTCGTTGCCGTCGGCGAGAGCCAGCGTCGGGGTGAACCCCATCCCCATGAGCACGGCGGTGGGCATCGCCGCCAGGGCTATCGCCTTCCCGGCCGGCATGTGGAACCTGGTGAACAACGGCTTCTTGGGTGCCGCGTGGCGCGGCCCGGTTCTCACGCGGGACGACTCCACGTCAGTCCCGCGGGTCACCTCGTCAGCCGGCACTGTGCCTCCCGTTCGCCCCGTTGGCCGGGCTCGTTCCTGACAGATCGTTCGCCCCCAGTGCCTCGAAGGTCCGGGTGGGACCCCCGCCCTCCATCCCTTCGCGCGGCCTCGGCACCGTGGCGTCGGACGCCGTGCTGCCGGGCGCCGTGCTGCCGGGTGCCGGGATACCGGGAAGCCCGGTGCCGGGGACCACGCCCTCGGGCGCGTCACCCCTTCCCCTGCCCTCCACCGGCGGCTCGTCCTGCGGCGGTTCGCCCGGCACCCACGACACGGCCATCGCTCCGCCGACCAGCGCGAGCAGGAAGCCGATGAGGAAGCCGCCGAGGTTGGACACCGGGATGGAGACCAGCGCGAGCAGGATCGCCGCCACGCCCGCGAAGACACGGACGTGCTTCTGGAACCACAGGCTGACGCCCAGGACGACCAGCAGCACACCGATGATCAGTGACCCGGAGCCCGCGGTGGTGGCCATCGCGAGGGTCAGGTGACCGATCTGGAGGTTGGCGTACGGGAAGTAGGCGATGGGGAGTCCGCCGAGCGCGATGAACAGGCCGGCCCAGAACGGCCGCCCGCCTCGCCAGGCACGGAACTGCAGCCTCCGGCGGGTGAACTGGCCGGCTGCGGCAGGAGTCTCGGCGCTCATGGAAAACAGCTCCCTGGTACGGCTTTGCTGTGGTGGAGATGTGGGCCGCGCGTGAGGGCGCGGCCGGAGAGTGGACGGGGGGGGGGGGCGCCCGCCCCCCCCCCCCCCCAAGGGGTGGTTGTTTAACACCGTTTCAACCAAGGGGAACGACAAATTTAAAACGCGGAGCGTGTT
>NZ_JBHXNW010000016.1:85899-93173 GCF_042717365.1 Streptomyces sp. NPDC058534 | reverse complement strand
CTATTTCCATGACTTATTTACACATTCTACTCATGTCTTTTTTGTTGTTTGGGTGTGTTGGCGCGGGGGTGTCGGGGGGGGGGGGGGTTGTGGGGGGGGGGGGGGGCCCCCCCCCCCCCCCCCCCGTCAAGGGGTGCTTAGTAGCACTCCTTGACACCCTTGGACAGCGACATCTTCAGACCGCTGAGCTTGAAGGTTCCGGCCGTGGTCGCCCACGCCGTCTGCTTCACACCGGTCAGCGTGGCCGAGTCGGCCTGCTGCGCGAATCCGTTGGGGTTCGCGGTGTCGCCCTTCTTGATGCCGGGACCCTTGTTGGCGTCCTTGGCCGCCACACCGATGTCGATGCCGCGGAACGTCGCGTCGGCCTCGAGTTCCTCGACGTCGATGTAGAGGTTCTTGGCCTCGACCGGCTTGTCACCGCCGCCGGCCTTCAGCATGAGGCTGACGGAGCCGATCAACGGGATGTCCGGGGTGACCACGGACTGGCACATGTTCGTGATCGACGCGGACTTGAACGCCGAGACCGCGACGGGGTGAGCCGTCTTCTCGCCCTTCAGCGTGTAGCCCGAGTCGATCGCCCCGTACTGGGAGAATCCCGTGCCGTCGAGCCGGTCCGCCGTCACCTTGAACGACTGGCCGGAAACGCTGAACGACGCGGCGAGAGCGCCCTGCGCGAGCGCGACGCCTATCGCAGCCGTGGCGGCAACGCTGGGCACCATGACCACAGCGAACCGCTTCCATCTGGTCCCGCCACGCACCTGGGACTCCATATTTCCTCCTTCTCGGACGTACATCTCCTGGCCTCGGCCGGCCGCCGGTTCGGCGGCTCGGTCTGGCAGGGATGGGAGAAGTGCTACGTCCTCGGGAAGGAGAGCGCCCGAACTCGGCGGCGCGTACGACGCGCCCGAATCACCGGCGATCACCCCCGAGCGACAACCACTGGTCGCGCCTGACACGCATCACGCACAACCCTGCTGGACAGGCTTCGCCGGGTGAGCGAAGACCCCCCTGCCCAAAGGCCGGCTCCACTGCCGCCGGCCCTGCTCGGTGGGGACCCAGGAACCCCCGCGACCCGACTGGCTTTCGGGGTACGGGAATGGACCGAGCGTCGCCGATCGTGGTGCATTCTCGCCGCCGACACAAGGGGGTTCGTTACTCACTAGTAACGGCCGGATAACCGCGGGACGACGCACCGGGCCCGAACGGCGACGCTGGGTGTGCCATAGGGGCCGAACAAAACTATTGATCGATGGACAGAGTCCGACAGATCGACGCCGCTGACTTACTGGCAGTAACAGCGGCCGCGATTACCAAGTTTTGGTAAAGCGCGGCCGCAATGACGCCTCGTCGGCAGCTCCTTCACACCGGCAACACCCCGGTGGACACCTCTAGAACAGGGCGCGAGCCAGTGCCCTGCGAGCCGCGGTGACCCGCGGATCGTCGGCACCGACCACCTCGAACAGCTCCAGCAGTCGCAGCCGTACGGCGTTGCGGTCGTCGCCGGCCGTGACGCGCACCGCGTCGACGAGACGGCCGAAGGCGTCCTCCACGTGACCGCCCACCAGATCCAGGTCGGCGGCGGCGATCTGCACCTGCGCGTCGCCCGGCTTGTCGGCCGCCTCCTGGCGGACCTTCTGCGGGTCGGCGTTCTGCACCCGCTGGAGCAACTCGGCCTGGGCGAGACCCAGTTTGGCCTCCGTGTTGCCCGGGTCCTCGGCCAGCACGTTCCTGTACGACTGGACGGCACCGCCCAGGTCGCCCGCGTCCAGCGCCTGCACGGCGGCCTCGAGTGCCGCGTCGTGCGGTCCGGCCGGACGCTCCGGGGCGGCGGGCTGCGCGGCACCCGGCTCGGCCTCCGGGTCGACGACGAGACCGGTCAGGCCGAAGCGCTCCTCGGCGACCTGCACCAACTGGTCCAGGGTCTGGCGGATCTGCGCCTCGCCCGCGGCGCCCTGGAAGAGCGGCAGCGCCTGCCCGGCCACGACCGCGAACACGGCCGGGATGCCCTGGACGCCGAACTGCTGCATCAGCATCTGGTTGGCGTCGACATCGATCTTGGCGAGGAGGAAACGCCCGCCGTACTCGACGGCGAGCCGTTCGAGGACCGGGCTGAGCTGCTTGCAGGGCTCGCACCACTCGGCCCAGAAGTCGATGACGACCGGGACCTCGGTGGACCGCTGCAGGACCTCGCTCTCGAAGCCGGCCTCGTCGACGTCGATGACGAGGTCGGCCGGTGAGACCGCCCCCGTCCCGCCGTGTTGGGCGGCGTCGGCGCGGGCCTGCTCCGCCTTCGTCTTGGCCTCCTGGGCCGCCTTCACCGCGGCGAGGTCGACGACCCCGCTCATGGACATGTTCCGTGGCTGCATGGGCCTATCCTCCCCCGTACCGCGCGCGCGTGTGAAAAGCGGGTCGAAAAGCCCGCCCGGACGTGTGCTGTTCGGCGCCGGGTCCCCACCCATCGCCCGTGGTCGTCGCTGGGGCACGGGCGGACCCGTGCTTTCGCTACGAGTCGTAGCGTAATGCCAGGATGGGCCGCCGGGACACCCCACCCCCGTGATCTCCCTCACGGCCACACGGAACCCGCCGGTTGTGGTCGGGGATTTATGGTCGGGGAATGCAGAGCAGCACCCACGCCGGCCGTGCCGGGCGCCCGCGCAGTGCCGCGGCGGACACCGCGATCCTGGCCGCGACGCGGGCGGCCCTGGTCGACCTCGGCTGGTCGAAGCTCACCCTGGGAGACGTCGCCACGCGGGCCGGGGTTGCCAAGACGACGCTCTACCGCCGCTGGGCGGGCAAGAACGAGCTGGTCGTGGACGCGGTGGCGGAGCTCTTCGACGAGCTCCGGCTCCCGGACCGCGGCTCCCTGGCCGCCGACATCGAGGGCGTGGTGCTCCAGTTCGCGGCGATCCTGGCCCGTCCGGAGGCCAAGAGCGGCCTGATGGCGGTGGTCGCCGAGTCGACCCGCGACGACGCGCTGCGCGAGCGCATCCGCACGTCGATCGTGGAGCGGCAGAAGCGCCTGGTCCTGGAGGGCAGGGCGCGGGCCCAGGCCCGGGGCGAGCTGCCCCCCGAGACCGACCCGGCCGAGGCCGCCCGCACCGCGGACCTCATCTTCGACGTGGTCGCGGGCGCGGTGGTCCACCGCACCCTGGTCAGCGCGGAACCGGCGGACGGAGACTGGGTACGGGGCTTCACACAGCTACTCCTGTGGGGCCTGACCGCCCACCACCCCGAGCCGCCGACCGGCTGACCTTCCAGCCGCCCGAGCCTGGGCGGCCGGTAATCTTCCAACCGCCCGAGTCCGGAAGACACTCGACCCTCCAACCCACCGAGTCCGAGCGGCGGGCCACCTCCAACCCACCGAGCCCGGGCGGCGGGCCACCTTCCAGCCCACCGAGTCGGGTGGTGGGTGCGCATAGGCCGGGGGTCCAGGGGGCGGAGCCCCCTGGTACGGCCACCGCGACGCCGCCCACCCCGCACCCGGCGTCATCCACAGCCCCCGACGCAGCCGCCCGCAGCGACGTACGCTGGACACCCCCGGCCCCACCCGCGCCGGGCTACTCGTGTTGCCCCACCCCAGGACGGAAAGCGCCCCTCCATGAGCCTGCACGGTCTGCTCGACGCCGTCGTCAAGGACACCGCCCTCGCGGAAGCGATCTCGGCGGCCGCAGACGGCAACCGCATGCACGTCGACCTGGTCGGCCCACCCGCGGCCCGCCCCTTCGCCATCGCCGCCCTGGCCCGCGAGACGTCCCGTCCCGTCCTGGCGGTGACGGCGACCGGACGCGAGGCGGAAGACCTGGCCGCGGCCCTGCGCTCCCTCCTGCCCCCAGAGGGCATTGTCGAGTACCCCTCCTGGGAGACCCTCCCGCACGAGCGCCTCAGCCCGCGCAGCGACACCGTCGGCCGCCGCCTGGCCGTCCTGCGGCGCCTGGCCCACCCCCGCCCCGACGACCCGGAGACCGGCCCGGTCTCCGTCGTCGTCGCGCCCGTCCGCTCCGTGCTCCAGCCCCAGGTCAAGGGCCTCGGCGACCTGGAGCCGGTGGCCCTGCGCACCGGACAGGCCGCCGACCTGAACGAGATCGTCGAAGCCCTCGCGGCAGCCGCGTACGCGCGCGTGGAGCTGGTGGAGAAGCGCGGCGAGTTCGCCGTGCGCGGCGGCATCCTGGACGTCTTCCCGCCGACCGAGGAGCACCCCCTCCGCGTCGAGTTCTGGGGCGACGACGTCGAGGAGGTCCGCTACTTCAAGGTCGCCGACCAGCGCTCCCTGGAGGTCGCCGAACACGGCCTGTGGGCGCCGCCCTGCCGCGAGCTGTTGCTGACGCCGGACGTGCGCCAGCGGGCCGCCGCCCTCGCCGAAGCCCATCCCGAGCTGGGCGAACTGCTCGGCAAGATCGCCGAGGGCATCGCGGTCGAGGGCATGGAGTCCCTGGCCCCCGTCCTCGTCGACGACATGGAACTGCTGCTGGACGTGCTGCCCAAGGGCTCCATGGCCCTGGTCTGCGACCCGGAGCGGGTGCGGACCCGTGCCGCCGACCTGGTGGCGACGAGCCAGGAGTTCCTCCAGGCGTCCTGGGCGGCCACCGCGGGCGGCGGCGAGGCGCCCATCGACGTCGACGCGGCCTCCCTGTGGTCCATCGCCGACGTCCGGGAGCGGGCCCGCGAGCTGGACATGATGTGGTGGTCGGTGTCGCCGTTCGCCGCCGACGACGCGTTCGAGGAGGCCGACACCCTCAAGCTCGGCATGCACGCCCCCGAGACCTACCGCGGCGACACCGCCAAGGCGCTGGCCGACACCAAGGGCTGGCTCGCCGACGGCTGGCGCGCGGTCTACGTCACCGAGGGCCACGGCCCGGCCGCCCGCACCGTCGAGGTCCTCGGCGGCGAGGGCATCGCGGCCCGGCTGACTGTGTCCAATGGGAAAACGGGCGACCTGGGCACCCTCAGCCCCTCCGTCGTGCACGTCTCCTGCGGCTCGATCGAGCACGGCTTCGTCGACCGGACCCTCAGGCTCGCCGTCCTCACCGAGACCGACCTGACCGGCCAGAAGGCCGCGGGCCGCGAGGGCGCCCGGATGCCCGCCCGGCGCCGCAAGACCATCGACCCGCTCACCCTGGAGACGGGCGACTACATCGTCCACGAGCAGCACGGCGTGGGCCGCTACATCGAGATGGTGCAGCGCACCGTGCAGGGCGCCACCCGCGAGTACCTGGTCGTGGAGTACGCCCCCGCCAAGCGCGGCCAGCCCGGCGACCGCCTCTACATCCCCACCGACCAGCTGGAGCAGATCACCAAGTACGTCGGCGGCGAGGCCCCCACCCTGCACCGCCTGGGCGGCGCCGACTGGACCAAGACCAAGGCCCGCGCGAAGAAGGCGGTCAAGGAGATCGCCGCCGACCTGATCAAGCTCTACAGCGCGCGGATGGCCGCGCCGGGACACGCCTTCGGCGCGGACACCCCCTGGCAGCGCGAGCTGGAGGACGCCTTCCCCTACGCCGAGACCCCGGACCAGCTCACCACCATCGCCGAGGTCAAGGACGACATGGAGAAGACGGTCCCCATGGACCGCCTGATCTGCGGCGACGTCGGCTACGGCAAGACCGAGATCGCGGTCCGCGCCGCCTTCAAAGCGGTCCAGGACGGCAAGCAGGTCGCCGTACTCGTACCGACGACCCTGCTGGTCCAGCAGCACTTCGGGACGTTCGGCGAGCGGTACGCCCAGTTCCCGGTGAACGTGAAGGCGCTGTCCCGCTTCCAGACCGACACCGAGTCGAAGGCGACCCTGGAGGGCCTGCGCGAGGGCGCGGTGGACATCGTCATCGGCACCCACCGGCTGTTCTCCTCCGAGACCAAGTTCAAGGACCTGGGCCTGGTCATCGTCGACGAGGAGCAGCGCTTCGGCGTCGAGCACAAGGAGCAGCTGAAGAAGCTCCGCGCCAACGTCGACGTGCTGACCATGTCCGCCACCCCCATCCCGCGCACCCTGGAGATGGCGGTCACCGGCATCCGCGAGATGTCCACGATCACCACCCCGCCGGAGGAGCGCCACCCGGTGCTGACCTTCGTCGGCCCCTACGAGCAGAAGCAGATCGGCGCCGCCATCCGCCGCGAGCTGCTGCGCGAGGGCCAGGTCTTCTACATCCACAACCGCGTCGAGTCCATCGACCGCGCGGCGGCCCGGCTGCGCGAGATCGTCCCCGAGGCGCGCATCGCCACCGCCCACGGCCAGATGTCCGAGCAGTCCCTGGAGCAGGTCGTCGTCGACTTCTGGGAGAAGAAGTTCGACGTGCTCGTCTCCACGACCATCGTCGAGTCCGGCATCGACATCTCCAACGCCAACACCCTCATCGTCGAGCGCGGCGACAACTTCGGCCTCAGCCAGCTCCACCAGCTGCGCGGCCGGGTCGGCCGAGGCCGCGAGCGCGGTTACGCGTACTTCCTCTACCCGCCGGAGAAGCCGCTGACGGAGACGGCGCACGAGCGCCTGGCGACCATCGCCCAGCACACCGAGATGGGCGCGGGCATGTACGTGGCGATGAAGGACCTGGAGATCCGCGGCGCGGGCAATCTGCTCGGCGGCGAGCAGTCCGGTCACATCGCCGGCGTCGGCTTCGACCTGTACGTGCGGATGGTCGGCGAGGCGGTCGCCGACTACCGGGCCTCCCTGGAGGGCGGTGTGGAGGAGGAGCCGCCGCTCGAGGTCAAGATCGAGCTGCCGGTCGACGCGCACGTCCCGCACGACTACGCGCCCGGCGAGCGGCTGCGGCTCCAGGCGTACCGGTCCATCGCCTCCGCCAACAGCGAGGAGGACATCAAGGCCGTACGCGAGGAGCTCGTCGACCGCTACGGCAAGCTGCCGGAGCCGGTGGAGAACCTACTGCTGGTCGCGGGCCTGCGGATGCTCGCGCGGGCGTGCGCCGTCGGCGAGATCGTGCTCCAGGGCAACAACATCCGCTTCGCGCCGGTGGAGTTGCGCGAGTCCCAGGAGCTGAGGCTGAAGCGGCTCTACCCCGGCAGCGTCATCAAGGCGGGCACCCGCCAGGTCCTCGTACCGCGCCCGAAGACCGCGAAGGTCGGCGGCAAGCCGCTGCTCGGGCGGGAACTGCTCGGCTGGGTGGGGGAGTTCCTGACCTCGATCCTGGGGTCGTAGCGAAAGCCCGTCCTCCTGAGGCCGGAAGCCGGTCCTCCTGAGGCCGGAAGCCGGTCCTCCTGAGGTCAACGTCGAAGACAGAAAGACAAGCCACCTCTCACCAGAGCACACGCCGACTACGGTA
>NZ_JBHXNW010000016.1:56641-85889 GCF_042717365.1 Streptomyces sp. NPDC058534 | reverse complement strand
TGGGCTGCGATTTTTTTATAAGAGACCGGATTCCATAACGTCTCGTGGGATCGGTGATGTGTAAAAGAGACAGGTTGTGGACGTGCGGAGCGGCTACTGCTGCTCCGGCCGGTCGCCGCCCCGCTCGCGCCCGAAGCCGAGCTTGCCCTCGGCCCGCTGCTGCGCGGCGTCGACCTGCTTCTCGTGCTTGCCGCCGGTCCGCTCGTTGACCTGGCGCTCGGCGGCGTCGGACATTTTCCTTGACCTGTCCTTGTCCTTGCCGGCCATGCTCTTGACCTTGTCGAGGATGCCCATGCAGCAGCTCCTTCCGAGACGTGACTCTCTGTCGAAGGTACGACAGATATGTCCGACATGCCCAATAAAGCCCTCTATGGTCTGGACCTCTCCGCCGCTACGGTGATACCGGCGATCGAGTCGGGGGAGGGGCGCGCATGGCGCGGCACAGCAGAACCCGTACCGGACGGGCCGCGAGCGCGGCCCTCGCACTGACCCTGGTCAGCGGATGCGAGGGCCTGGAGGGCGACCCGGCCTCCCCCTCGGACAGCGGCGCCGCCGCCCCGGCCGTCAGCCCGCTGCGCAACCCGGACGGCACCGGCCCCGGCCTCGCCCCGGTCACCGGCGACAGCCCCGAGGCGACGGCCCGGAAGCTCATCGACGCCCTCAGGACCAAAGGCCGCGGCCCCAGGACCGGATACGACCGCGACGAGTTCGGCTACGCCTGGATGGACTCCGCCGACGGCGTCCCGCTCGCCCGCAACGGCTGCGACACACGACCTCCTCAAGCGCGACGGCCAGGAGGTCCGCTTCCGGTCCGGCTCCGACTGCGTGGTCGTCGCGATGACCCTCGACGACCCCTACACCGGTACGACCATCGATTGGCGCAAGCAGGAGGCGAGCGAGGTCCAGATCGACCACGTCGTGCCGCTGTCCTACAGCTGGCAGATGGGCTCCTCGCGATGGACGGAGATCAAGCGCGAACAACTGGCCAACGACCTTATGTTGGCTGTGTAGATGTCTCACGGTGATGTGTTTCAGGGGCGGGGTGGCCACATGTCCAGGCGGTGTCTCACGAGCGGCGTGCTGCATGCCGGCGCTGTACTGGTTGTCGGGACGGTCCTGGCGGGCTGTACGGGAGGCGGACTCTCAGGCGAGAGCGGTTCATCAGGCGGTGGCTCGTCAGCGTCCGCCGAGTACGGAGCCAGCCCCTTGGCCGACGCCGACGGAACGAAGCCGGGGCTGGCCCCGATCTCGTCCGAGAAGGACGAGGCGACAGCGCGTGAGCTGATCTCCAAGCTGCTGACCAAGGGGCGAGGGCCGAGGACGGGATACGACCGCGACGAGTTCGGCTACGCGTGGATGGACACGGCGGATGGTGTGCCGCTGGCGCGAAACGGCTGTGACACACGGAACGATTCGTTGAAACTGCACGGGCAGGACGTTCGGTTCCGTGCCGGTTCCGACTGCGTGGTCGTCTCGATGGACTTGTACGACCCGTACACCGGCAAGAACATCGCCTGGAAAAAATCGAAGGCCACCGAGGTGCAGATAGACCACGTGGTGCCGTTGTCGTACGCCTGGCAGATGGGCGCCGCACGCTGGAGCAAGGAGAAGCGCCAGCGGCTGGCCAACGACGTGCTGAACCTTCTGCCGGTCTCGGGCTCCACCAACTCCGCCAAGCGCGACTCCGGTCCGGCGTCCTGGCTGCCGCCGAACAAGGTGATCCGTTGCTCGTACGCGGTCCGCTTCGCCCAGGTCGCCGCCAAGTACGAATTGGCGGTGACCGCGCCCGACCGAGAGGCGATGCTCCGCCAGTGCGGCGGCTGATACCACCCGAGGTCAGCCGGAGTGATCAGGTCGACAACGGTTCGGTACAACCCGGGGCCGCCTGTCGGTGTCGGCCTATACGCTCGACGCGACATCCGCCCGTTCCAGGTACCAGGAGCAGCCATGCACGGCCACGGCTACGCGCAGCCGGTGAAGCAGCCACCCTCATCCGGGTATCTGGTCTCCCTGCGCGTGCTGTTCGTGACCCTGTCGGTCCTCAGCTGCGGCTTCCTGACCTGCGTGATGCTGCTGCGCCTGGCGATCGTCACCCGCAGGTCCGTGGACTGGGGCCTGTTCGTGGCGGTCCTGGCCATCGACATCCTCAGCGTCGTGCTGATCGGGACCGAGCCGGGCGACGAGATCCACACCCCTGGCGGCTACACCGGACTCGCGCTGCTGCTCATCACACTCGTGGCCGTGATCGCCTACTACATCGCGGCCGACGTGCGCCACTTCCAGCAGCAGCGGTACGGCGGCTACGCCCCGACCCCGACCCCCGGCTACGGCTACCCGCAGCAGCCCTCCTCGCCGTACACGGCCACCACCGTGCCGCAGACCGCCCCGCCGCAGACCGCCCCACCGCCCCCGCCGCAGACCGCCCCACCGCCCCCGCGGCAGGCACCACCCCCGCCCGCCCGCATCGACCAGGTCCGCGCCGAACTCGACGAACTCAGCGACTACCTGCGCCGCCACGACGGCAACGGCGGCGCCGGCCACCAGGGCGGAACGTGACCGGGCGGAAAGCGACCGGGACGACAGGAAGCGTCGTCGCCGACCGCTACGAGCTGTCCAAGCTCATCGGACAGGGCGGCATGGGCCAGGTCTGGACGGCGTACGACCGCCGGCTCGACCGGCGCGTGGCCGTCAAGCTGCTGCGCCCCGACAAGGTGGCCGGGCAGGAGGCCGACGAACTGCGCCGCCGGTTCGTCCGCGAGTGCCGCGTCACCGCACAGGTCGACCACCCCGGCCTGGTCACGGTGCACGACGCGGGCAGCGAGGGCGAGGAGCTGTTCCTCGTCATGCAGTACGTCGACGGCGCCGACCTCGCCGACCACCTCGCCGAACACGAGCCGTACCCGTGGCAGTGGGCGGTCGCGGTGGCCGCCCAGCTGTGCGCCGTACTGAGCGCCGTGCACGCCGTGCCGATCGTCCACCGCGACCTCAAACCGCGCAACGTCATGGTGAAGCAGGACGGCACCGTCACCGTGCTCGACCTCGGCGTCGCCTCCGTCATGGACGCCGACACCACCCGCCTCACCCACACCGGCACCCCCATCGGCTCGCCCGCCTACATGTCGCCCGAGCAGGCCATGGGCGGCGCCGTCGGCCCGTACACCGACCTGTACGCACTCGGCGTCGTGCTCCACGAACTGCTCAGCGGCGACGTGCCGTTCGCCGGCTCCACCGCGCTCGGCGTGCTCCACCGCCACCTGTACGAACCGCCGCTGCCCGTGCGCCGCGTCCGCCCCGAGGTCCCCGAGGCCCTCGAAGCCCTCGTCCTGCGCCTGCTCGCCAAGGACCCGCAGCACCGCCCCGACTCCGCCCAGGAGGTCTACGAGCACCTGGCGCTGCTGCTCCCCGCCCGCGGCGTGCCCACCGGCCACGCCCTGGACCCCACCCGCCCCTTCGTACGCCCGCACGCCCCCTGGCCCGACCGCGCCCGCACCCCCGCACCGCAGCCGGCCCCCGTCCCGCCCACCGCCGAGGCCGGCAAGCCGGACGTCGCCCGCGCCGTCGACGAGGTCAAACGCCTCCTCGGCGAGGGCCGCATCACCCAGGCCGTCGACATCCTCGGCGCCATCCTGCCCACCGCCGCCGAACAGCACGGCGAACGCTCCCCGGTCGTCCGCACCCTGCGCAAGCAGTACGCGGCCACCCTCATGGACGACGGCCAGTACCGGCGCGCCCTGCCCGAACTGCGCCGCCTCGCCGACGAACGCGCCGCCGAGGCCGGCCAGGCCGACCCGCAGTCCCTGCGCCACCGCTACGACGCCGCCCAGTGCCTGGAACAGCTCGGCGAACCGGCCGCCGCCCTGGCCGAGTACCGCGCGCTGCTCCCGTACTACGAGAACCAGTACGTCGCCGGCGACCCCGACCTCGCCCACGACGTCCGCCGCCGCGTCGGCCACCTGCTGCTCGCCCTCGGCGACCGCCCCGCCGCCCACGACACACTGGCCCGGCTGCTGCACGACGTGGAGCGCCGCCACGGCCCGGGCCACCCGCTCGCCTCCGACGTCCGGCGGACGCTCCAGTGGCTGGGCCGGATGCGCGGCTGACGACCGCCACCCCGCGCGGGGGCGAGGCGGTGCCCGAAGTCCTGGTGAATCGTTGGTCCAATGGGTTGGCCAGAGCCGGGCCACTGCCTACCATCGATCATCGCAAGACTTTGTGCGCCCGCCCGTCGCCCGACCACCACCCCTGGTGGAGGCGCCTTGCGCCGCACCTGTCTATTGCAATCTCCAACGGGAGGTTTCCTTGCACCGCCGCCGTCGTCCCGCGCTCCTCCTCACCGCCGCGATCGCCGCCGTGGCACCCCTGCTCGCCGCCTGCGGCAACGACGCGCATCCGGGCGCGGCGGCAGTCGTCGGTGACCAGCGCATCACCGTCTCCCAGCTGGAGAACCGCGTCGACGAGGTACGCGCGGCGCAGCGGGCCGCCGTCCCGGACGACACCCAGTACCAGCAGGTCGTCGCCCGGACCGGCACCCTCACCCGCGACACCCTGCACGGCATGGTCCTGGACCAGGTGCTGCACCGCGCCGCCCAGGACGCCGGTGTGACCGTCAGCCGCAAGGAAGCGCAGGCGATGCGCGCGGGCCTGGAGGAGCAGGCCGGCGGCCCGAAGCAGCTGGAGACGGCCTGGCTCCAGCAGTACGGCGTCGCCCCCGAGCGCCTCGACGACAACCTCCGCCTCCAGCTGGAGGCCCAGAAGCTCGCCGAAAGCCTCGGCACCGACACCAGCCGCCCCGAGTTCTGGCAGGCCCTGTCCAAGGCCTCCGCCAAGCTCGACGTCGACCTCAACCCGCGCTACGGCGCCTGGGACGTCCGGAAGAGCAGCCGCGTCAACGCCGAGACGCCGTGGGTGCGGGAGATCACCCCCGCCGGGAGCCCGCAGACGGCGTAACGGTCCTGCGCAGGCCCCCTGTGGACAACTCGGGGGGCCGTCCGAGGCATGCGTTACGTTCGGGGAGTGAACGCAACCACCGCCGACGCGACCACCGCCGACCCGGGCCGCATCGTCCTGCTCACCACCAGCCACCGCGTCGCCCCCGGCCTGCTCTCCTGGCCCGCCTGGCAGGCCCTGCGCACCGCCGACCACGTGCTGTGCGCCGACGGAGCCCACCCCCAGCTGCCCTACCTGCGCGAGGCGGGGATACGGGTCGACGAAGCGGCCCCGACCGCCGAGGAACTGGTCGACGCCTGCGTCGGCGGCCGCACCGCGGTGGTCGTGGCGACCGGCGAGGGCGACCCCGCGCTCACCGACGGACTGTCCCGCCTCGCCGGCTCCGGCCGGGTCCGGATGCCCGAGCTGGAACTGCTCCCCGCCTCCTACGACCTCCCCGGCGCCCGCCTCCTCGACCTCGTCCAGGTCATGGACCGCATCCGCCTCGAATGCCCCTGGTCCTCCCAGCGCACCCACGAGGGCCTCGCCAAGTACGCCATCGAGGAGGCCTACGAACTCGTCGAGGCGATCGAGGACGGCGACCGCGACGAACTCCGCGAGGAACTGGGCGACGTACTCCTCCAGGTCGTCTTCCACGCCCGCATCGCCGAGGAGGACCCGGACGCGCCCTTCTCCGTCGACGACGTCGCCGGCACCATCGTGGCCAAGCTGATCCACCGGCACCCCCACGTCTTCGGCGACGAGACGGCCGCCACCCCGGAGGACGTCCGGGAGCACTGGCTGCGCACCAAGGCAGCCGAGAAGCAGCGCAGCTCGGTCACCGAGGGCGTACCGCTCGGCCAGCCCGGCCTCGCCCTCGCCGCCAAGCTCGCGTCCCGCGTCCGCCAGGCCGGCCTCCAGGTCCCCCTCCCCTCCGGCGAGGGCATCGGCTACGAACTCCTCGCCATGGCCTCCCGCGCCGAGGCCGAGGGCACGGACCCGGAAGCCGCCCTGAGAGCGGCGGCCCGCGCGTACCGGGACGCGATCAGGGAGGTCGAGGGGAGCGGGGGCTGAGGCCGATCAGACGGCGGTGAACCGCACCGGAAGGTCCCGCAGCCCTCGCATGATGAGTCCACCTCGCCAGCGCAGGTCCTCGGGATCGGCGGCGAGCTGGAGATCGGGAAGGCGTCGCAGCAGCGTCTCGAAGGCCGTACGGCCTTCCAGGCGGGCCAGAGGTGCGCCCAGGCAGTAGTGGATCCCGTGTCCGTACCCGAGGTGCTGGCTGTCACGCCGGGTCAGGTCGAGGGTGTCCGGTTCGGTGAAGCGGGCTGGGTCGCGGTTCGCGGCAGCGAGGACGACGAGTACCGGATCACCGGCGGCGATGTGCTGTTGCCCGATGACGAGCGGTTCGGTGGCGTAGCGCCAGGTGGCCAGTTCCACGGGCCCGTCGTAGCGCAGGAGTTCTTCGATGCCGCTGTTGAGCAGCGCCGTCTCACCCTGCTCGATCGAGTTCTGCAGGCGAGCCCGTTCCCGAGGGTGCCGCATCAGCGTGTACATGCCGTTGCCGATGAGGTTGATGGTGGTCTCGAAGCCGGCGAACAAGAGCACGAAGCACATCGCCGCCGCCTCGTTCTCCGTGAGGTGTTCGCCGTGATCGGAGGCGCGGATGAGACCCGAGATCAGGTCGTCACCGAGGTCGTCACGCTTGCGATGGATGAGTTCGGCGAGGTAGGCGCGGATCTTCTTCACGGAGCGGGCCACGCCGCCACGCTGCCCTCCGCCGTGGCGGATCATCATCCCCGCCCAATCGCGCAGGTCGTCCTGATCCTCGCGCGGGACGCCCAGCAGGTCGCAGATCGCGTAGATGGGTAGAGGGAAGGCGAAGTCGTGGATGAGATCGGCCTCACCCCGTGCCGCGAACCGGTCGATGAGGTCGTCCGTCAGTTCCTGGACTCGGGGCGCGAATTCCGCCACGCGCCGGGGCGTGAACGCCTTGGAGACAAGTCGGCGCAGGCGAGTGTGGTCCGGAGGGTCGATGTTGAGCAGGTGCGTCATGACATTGGCGCTGCGCTCACCTGGAATGCCGGTCTTGTTCTTTCCCTTCGCGTCTTCGGCGTGATGGGCGGGATTCTTCGACAGCCGTCCGTCCGCAAGAGCCTCCCGTGCATCGCTGTACCGGGTCACCAGCCATGCCTCGACTCCGCTCGGCAGTTTCGTCCAGTGGACCGGGGAGTGCTGGCGCAACCAGGCGTAGGCGGGGTACGGGTCCGTGGCGAACTCCCAGGTGAAGAGTTCGGGGAGAGGGCTCGGGGCGTTCACGGTACGACCGTAGCGGGGTGGCATGCTGCACCTGGAGCAGGCCCCTCGGCAGGGTCTCATCGTCGTCGTGGTGGTCCACCACCTGGACCGTATCGGCCGTACCGGCCTTGCGTTCTGGGCCTGGGTCCTGGAAGACCGGGGGTCGGCTTCGTATCGGTGACCCAGGACTTCGACACCACCACCGAGTCCGGCCGTCAGCGGTTGCAGTCACACGCGCTGACGGCTGAAGCCGAACGGGACCTCGTTCGCGAGCGCACCCAGGGCGGCCGTCAGCACAGGGCCCTCGACGGCGGCTGGGTCGGCGGCCCGGCGCCGTGGGGGTTGGGAACTGCTGGTCTATGACTGCGTTTGAGTGTGCTCTGGCGTGCATGGGTGAGTACGGCAGTGGGTCGGATGGCTCGGTGTCCGGGTGCGAACGGAAGTCTGTCTGTCGAATGCGTGACCTCTGGTGGGTGGTCGTCGTTGATGGGGTGAGCGGGTCTTCACGGCTGATCGGGGGGTGCGGGGGTGGGTGGTCTGCGGGAGGTTGCGGCGCCGTTTGTGGTGCCCGGTCCGTCAGGGGTGGCGGTCCGGACCCGGCTCAAGCAGCTCACCTCGGCTGACGTGGAGGTGTTGCGGCGGGTGGGTGCGCATCTGGGCGTGCTGGCCTCCCGCGATCTGAAAGCGCGCTGCCGTGACGGGTTGGGGCATGACGCCGGGGCGTGGGCCGCGCGCAAGCGGGAGCTGACGCCGGTGTCGTCGGCCCGGTGGGCGGGTGCGATCACCAAGGCCACGCATGATCAGTGGGCACTGGCCCGCCGTAGTGCTCTCGCCCACATCCAGTCGCTGGAGGCGGGCGTACGAACCCTCGGCCACCGGCTGTCGCTGCCCGTCGGGCAGAAGGGCAATAGGCGGGCTCCGGGTGGTTACCGCAGCAGGCGGGAGTGGCATGCGAAGGCCCGCCGACTGCACGTGCTGGAGGACCGGCTGGTTCGGGAGCGCGCGGACTGGGCGGCGGGCAGGGTGCGCGTGGTGAGGGGTGGCAAGCGGCTGGCCCGCGCGCGGCACCACCTGACCGCCGCCGGGCTCACCGAGGCCCGGTGGCGTGAGCGGTGGGAGGCGCAACGGTGGTTTGTGCAGGCGGACGGGGAGAGCGGGAAGCGGTTCGGGAACGAGACGATCCGCATCAGCCCGGACGGTGAGGTCAGCATCCGGCTCCCCGCCCCGCTCAAGGAGTTGGCCAATGCGCCGCACGGCCGGTACGTCCTGACCGGCAGGGTGGCGTTCGCGCACCGGGGGCAGGAGTGGGCCGACCGTGTCGCGGCGAACCGGGCCGTCGCTTACCGCATCCACCACGATGTCGCCCGTGGGCGCTCGTATGTGACGGCGTCCTGGCAGAAGCCCGTCACCCGTACCATCCCCCTGCAAGCGGCGCTGGCGGAGGGGGTGATCGGGGTCGACATGAACGCCGGCCACCTCGCCGCCTGGCGCCTGGACACCCACGGCAACCCCATCGGAGACCCGCGCCGCTTCTTCTACGACCTGACCGGACCCGCCGAGCACCGCGACGCCCAGGTCCGCCACGCCCTGACCCGGCTCGTGCACTGGGCCACGGCCTGCGGCGTGAAGGCGATTGCCGTCGAGGATTTGGACTTCACCGCGGAGAAGACCCGGGAGAAGCACGGTCGCAGGAAGCGTTTCCGGCAGTTGATCTCCGGCATGCCCACCGGCCGGCTCTGCGCCCGCCTGACCTCCATGGCCGACCAGACGGGCATCGCGGTCATCGCCGTGGATCCGGCCTACACCAGCAAGTGGGGTGCCCAGCACTGGCAGAAGCCCCTGACCAGCAGCACCCGTAAGACGACCCGGCACGATGCGGCGAGCATCGCGATCGGGCGACGCGCCCAGGGCTTTCCGGTCCGGCGTCGGGCGGCACCGCCCCGCACCCACCAGAGCGATGGATGTGGGCATCGGACCGTCCAGGCCCCACCGGACACCCCTGGGCGTGAGGGACCCCGCCACCGTATTCCCGGACCACGGACACGATCCGTGCCGCCGGACACGGAGCGAACGCGGGCGACCAGGACACCCAACACCGTTCGGGGTGCCCGCAGCGTGCAGGAATGGGTCCAGGGCTCACTCCTGCTAACTGAATAGGAACGGTATGCCATTGCCAAGACCGGCACGCGCCGATCCGCTCTCGTCATCAACGAGGCCGAAGCGAGAGTCGTCCGCACGGCGGTCGGCTTCATCGTGGACGAGTCGAACAACGTCTCCGAGACGGCCCGCAAGTTGAACGACCGCGGACAGCTCACCCGCAGCGGTCGACCGTGGACCGCCTCCAACCTTCACCGACGTCTCCCGTGCTCCGCGCACGGCTTCAATCCCAGATGGCCGGATCAAACATGACACGCGCTCAACTCTGTGATCTTCACGTGATCTGCGCGGCATGAACTTGTGACAAGCGATCATCTGCCTATACGTTCACGAATCAGTGTGGCGACGAGCATCACCCGCCGCACGGTCCCCGTCGTCTGTGAAAGGTCGTCGCATGCTCTCCGGGAACGGTCGTCACCGCCGCCCCCGCCAGGCTCCCGCACTGGTCGTCGCCGCCGGAGTGACCGGCTCCGCCATCGCGATCCCGCTGCTCGGCGCCACCGGTGCGCACGCGGCCGGGGCGAACTGGGACCAGGTCGCCGAGTGCGAGACCGGCGGCGCCTGGAGCCAGAACAGCGGCAACGGTTACTACGGCGGCCTCCAGCTGTCCCAGGAGGTGTGGGAGCGCTACGGCGGCCAGGAGTACGCGGCCAGCGCCGACCAGGCCAGTCGCTCCCAGCAGATAAGAATCGCCGAGAAGCTGCACGCGGACCAGGGCATCGCCGCCTGGCCGACCTGCGGTCTGCTCGCGGGCCTGGGCAACGACTCGGGTTCCACGGGCGCCACCGACCTGACCGGTGACGGCTCGTCGGAGGGTTCGCAGGGCCCGGGGGAGGCGAACGCCCCCGAGTCGACCGAATCGACCGCCGACTCCAAGACGCCCGAGTCGACCGAGTCGCCGAAGTCATCGGAGTCGCCGGAGTCGTCCCAGTCGTCTGAGTCGTCCGGTGCATCCGATTCGTCCACTCCGTCCGGCTCGACCGAGGGATCGGAGTCGGACCCCGACGCGTCCGCTTCGTCCCCTTCGCCCTCCTCCTCGCCCTCCTCGTCGTCTTCTGACGCCTCGTCCGATGACACGGATCAATCCGCCAAGCCGGACACATCGCCAGAAAGTGACTCCGCCGCCACCGCCCAACCGGAGGCCACCGACGGCTCGTCCGGCGCGGGCCGGCACCGCGGCGAGAGCGCGGACGAGGGCGGGCCCGTGAAGGGTCTTACGGACAGCACCTCGGGCCGGCACGCCTCGCGTGACGGTGGGTCGCGGGAGGCCGAGGGCGGCTCCTACGTCGTCCGCTCCGGCGACAATCTCTGGGCCATCGCCGACTCCCTTGGCGTCGACGGCGGATGGCGCGCGCTCTACTCCGACAACGAGAAGGTCGTCGGCCACGACCCCGACCACATCCTGCCCGGTCAGACGCTCACGGTCGTGGGCGAATCGGGCGAAAAGTAGGGGGAGTTCGCGTCACGGTTAGAGACTCTATGTCCGTTTTGGATCTCGTGAGAGATAGGTCTCAGAAGCCGTGATCGTCTTTGAAAATCCGCGGAGCGCGTGTCTACGGTCATGACCGCTCGCCACCGCGGGCCCCGACAGCCGCAACGCCGAATCCTGCCAGCGGCCGTACGGGAACAGTCGTCGCGTCAAGCGCCGAAGGCAGGAGCGGGGGACCCAAGGTAAGTGCCGCACCGGGCAGTTCTGCCGGAGTGGCTAGGGGTGGAGCCGAGTTCCGCGAGGAACCCGGCCGGGCAACTCAACCGGCCCGAACCCGACAGCTCACCTCGCAGGCGTCGGTGAGGGGATCAACCATGCTGTTTTCCGGCAAGGGCAAGCACCGTCGTCCGTCCAAGGCCACTCGCGTCATCGCCGTCGCCGGCGTGACCGGTGCCGCCGTCGCCGCCCCGCTGATGGCGGCCGGCAACGCCTCCGCCGCCACCGCGTCCGAGTGGGACGCAGTCGCCCAGTGCGAGTCCGGTGGCAACTGGTCCATCAACACCGGCAACGGTTACCACGGCGGCCTGCAGTTCTCCGCCTCCACCTGGGCCGGCTACGGCGGTACCCAGTACGCCTCCACCGCAGACCAGGCCAGCAAGGCGCAGCAGATCGAGATCGCCGAGAAGGTGCTCGCGGGCCAGGGCAAGGGTGCCTGGCCGGTCTGCGGCACCGGCCTCTCGAACGCCGCGTACACCGGCGGCGGCTCCGGCGAGAGCCAGGACAGCGGCTCGCAGAGCGCGGACAGCGGCCCCACCGCCGACCGCTCCACCGAGCAGAAGGCGTCCCGCTCCGACGAGCGCCCGGCCGTCGAGAAGAAGGCCGAGAAGAAGACCGTCACCACCCCCACCGGCAAGAAGGTCGAGAAGGGTGACGGCGAGTACAAGGTCGTCAAGGGTGACACCCTCAGCTCCATCGCCGAGGAGCACGAGGTCAAGGGCGGCTGGGAGAAGCTGTTCAAGCTGAACGACGACATCGTCGACGAGGCCGACCTGATCTTCCCGGGTCAGCAGCTGCACCTGAAGTAGGCGGCGCCTGCCGCGACTCCCGCCCCGGTGCGTGTTCCCCGTGCGCACCGGGGCGGGATTTTTGCGCCCGGCGCCCGCCCGACGCCCGCCCCGCGCTCGCCCGGCCCATCCGTTCCGGTTTCCGGAAACGTCTTTGTTTCGTTCAGAAACAATTTACGCTCGGTTCTGTCCAGCGGGTGGGCGATCGGCGGGCCGATCGCCCGGAGCCGGTTAGGCTCGGTCCCGCAG
The DNA here is from genome assembly GCF_042717365.1 of Streptomyces sp. NPDC058534. Classification (NCBI taxonomy): domain Bacteria; kingdom Bacillati; phylum Actinomycetota; class Actinomycetes; order Kitasatosporales; family Streptomycetaceae; genus Streptomyces; species Streptomyces sp. NPDC058534. The sequence goes on along the minus strand of NZ_JBHXNW010000016.1, from coordinate 73,766 downwards.
AGCCGTCGCGGTCCTGCGGACCCGCGCGTCACACCGAAGCGTCACATTGAAGAAGGAGATGCTCGTGCCGTCCATCGACGTCGTCGTAGCCCGGGAAATCCTGGACTCCCGAGGCAACCCCACGGTCGAGGTCGAGGTCGGCCTCGACGACGGCAGCACGGGTCGTGCCGCCGTTCCGTCCGGCGCCTCCACCGGTGCCTTCGAGGCCATCGAACTCCGTGACGGCGACCCGGGCCGTTACCTCGGCAAGGGCGTCGAGAAGGCCGTCCTCGCCGTCATCGAGCAGATCGGCCCGGAGCTGGTCGGGTACGACGCCACCGAGCAGCGCCTGATCGACCAGGCCATGTTCGACCTGGACGCCACCGACAACAAGGGCTCGCTCGGCGCCAACGCCATCCTCGGCGTCTCCCTCGCCGTCGCCCACGCCGCCTCCGAGGCCAGCGACCTGCCGCTCTTCCGCTACCTGGGCGGCCCCAACGCGCACCTGCTGCCGGTGCCGATGATGAACATCCTGAACGGCGGCTCGCACGCCGACTCCAACGTGGACATCCAGGAGTTCATGATCGCTCCGATCGGCGCGGAGTCCTTCTCCGAGGCCCTGCGCTGGGGTGCGGAGATCTACCACACCCTGAAGAAGGTCCTGAAGAGCAAGGGCCTGGCCACCGGCCTCGGCGACGAGGGCGGCTTCGCCCCGAACCTCGGCTCCAACCGCGAGGCCCTCGACCTCATCCTGGAGGCGGTCAAGGAGGCCGGCTACACCCCCGGCGAGCAGATCGCCCTCGCGCTCGACGTCGCCGCGTCCGAGTTCTACAAGGACGGCTCCTACACCTTCGAGGGCAAGGAGCGCACGGCCGCCGAGATGACCGAGTACTACGCCGAGCTGGTCGAGGCGTACCCGCTGGTCTCCATCGAGGACCCGCTGTTCGAGGACGACTGGGAGGGCTGGAAGACCATCACCGACAAGCTCGGTGACAAGGTCCAGCTCGTCGGCGACGACCTGTTCGTCACCAACCCGGAGCGCCTGGCCCGCGGCATCGAGGACGGCGCCGCCAACGCGCTGCTCGTCAAGGTCAACCAGATCGGTTCGCTGACCGAGACCCTGGACGCCGTCGAGCTGGCCCAGCGCAACGGCTTCAAGTGCATGATGTCCCACCGCTCCGGCGAGACCGAGGACGTCACCATCGCCGACCTGGCCGTCGCCACCAACTGCGGCCAGATCAAGACCGGCGCCCCGGCCCGCTCCGAGCGCGTCGCCAAGTACAACCAGCTGCTGCGCATCGAGGAGATCCTCGACGACGCCGCGGTGTACGCCGGCCGCAGCGCGTTCCCGCGGTTTCGCGTTGCGAACCAGTAAGCACAGCAAGGGCTGAGCGCCGCTCTCGTAGGCAGCGTCGTACGTACGTCCCCGTACTCGGTCCCGTACCGTGTGCGGGGACGTACGCACGTGTGGACGGGAAGCGGGGACAGACATGGCGGTGAAGGACCGGGACCGTTTCTCCACCGCGACCAGGATCCGGATCATCGGGGAACAGACCGCGGCCCGGGTCTACCGCTCGCAGACCAAGCGCCAGGCCCGTCGCTCCCGGCTGACCGGCCGGGCCGCACTGCTCGCGATGGTGCTCTGCTCGCTCGTCGTGGCGCTCGCCTATCCGATACGGCAGTACGTCGCCCAGCGCGCCGAGATCGCCGATCTGCGGCGCGAGCAGCAGGAGACCCGCGACCGGGTCGAGGAGCTGCGCGACCTCAAGGCGCGCTGGCAGGACGACGCCTACGCCGAGCAGCAGGTCCGGCTGCGGCTGCACTACGTGATGCCGGGGGAGACGGGGTTCGTCGTCGTCGACCCGGACGCGGCCAAGCAGGCCCGCGCCGAGTCCGGCGGGGCCGACCGCCCCTGGTACCGGAACGTCTGGGACGGTGTCGACAAGGCCGACGCCGCCGCCCGCCGGCCGTGAACCGACCGCGCCGGCACTGACTCAACAGGAAGACCAGCAGAAGCAGTCATGCAGACTCCCCCGCCGACCACGCCGCGCACCGAGCCCACCGACGCGGACGTGCTGGCCTTCAAGCAGCAGCTCGGCCGTCCTCCGCGCGGCCTGCGCGCCATCGCGCACCGCTGTCCCTGCGGACAGCCTGACGTCGTGGAGACGGCACCGCGGCTGCCCGACGGCACGCCCTTCCCGACGCTGTACTACCTGACGTGCCCGAAGGCGGCCTCCGCCATCGGCACGCTGGAGGCGAACGGCGTGATGAAGGAGATGACCGAGCGGCTGGCCGCCGACCCGGAGCTGGCCGCCGCCTACCGCGCGGCGCACGAGGACTACGTCCGGCGGCGCGACGAGATCGAGGAGCTGACCGGCTTCCCGAGCGCGGGCGGCATGCCGGACCGGGTCAAGTGCCTGCACGTGCTGGTCGCCCACTCGCTGGCGGCCGGTCCCGGCGTCAATCCGCTGGGCGACGAGGCGATCGCGATGCTGCCGGAGTGGTGGCGCAAGGGGCCGTGCGTGTCCCTCAAGGACGAGACGCCCACCGACCAGGAGGACGCCCAGTGACCCGGGTCGCCGCCATCGACTGCGGTACGAACTCCATCCGGCTGCTCGTCGCGGACACGACTGTGTCCGACAGCGCCTCCGGCGCGGGGGCCACCGGTGAGCTGACCGACCTGGACCGCCGCATGACGATCGTGCGGCTCGGCCAGGGCGTCGACCGCACCGGGCGGCTGGCGCCGGAGGCGCTGGAGCGGACCTTCGCCGCCTGCCGCGAGTACGCCGAGGTGATCAAGGAGCACGGCGCCGAGCGGCTGCGCTTCGTGGCGACCTCCGCCTCCCGGGACGCGGAGAACCGCGACGACTTCGTGCGCGGGGTGCTGGACATCCTCGGCGTGGAGCCGGAGGTCATCTCGGGCGACCAGGAGGCGGAGTTCTCCTTCACCGGGGCGACCAGGGAGCTGGCCGGGCGCGACCACCTCGACCGGCCCTTTCTGGTCGTCGACATCGGTGGGGGCTCCACCGAGTTCGTGGTGGGCGACGACCACGTGCGCGCCGCCCGTTCCGTGGACGTCGGCTGCGTGCGGATGACCGAGCGGCACCTGGTGCGCGAGGGCGCGGTGACCGACCCGCCCACCGAGGCGCAGGTGGCGGCGATGCGGGCCGACATCGAGGCGGCGCTCGACCTCGCGGAGCGGACGGTGCCGTTGCGCGAGGCGCGCACGCTGGTCGGGCTGGCCGGGTCGGTGACGACGGTGTCCGCCATCGCGCAGGAGCTGCCCGCGTACGACTCGGCCGCCATCCACCACTCCCGGGTCTCCCGGGACCGGGTCCGGGAGATCACCGACTGGCTGCTGCGCTCCACGCACGCCGAGCGGGCGGCCGTCCCCTCCATGCACCCGGGCCGCGTCGACGTGATCGGGGCGGGCGCGCTGGTGCTGCTCTCGATCATGGAGCGGACGGGTGCGGAGGAGGTCGTCGTGAGCGAGCACGACATCCTCGACGGCATCGCGTGGTCGGTCGCGTAGCTGCCTCGCGGCCCGGCGGTCCCAGTGTCGGGCGGGGCGTCACAGGCTGCGGTAGACGTCCCGCCGGACGCCCACCTTGACGACGAGGACGACGAGTTCACCATCGTTGATCTGGTAAGCGACCCGGTAGCTTCCGACCCGGAGCCGGTAGAGGCCCGACGGGCCCGTGAGTTTCCTGACATCGGCGTCCTGGCGGTACGGGTCGTCGCCGAGCGCGGTCAGCGCGGCCAGGATGCGCATGGCCTCGGGTCGGCTGATGGCCCGGAGTTGCCGCTGCGCCGCCGCGGTGAACCGGAAGGCGTACTTCACGTCGCCTCGCCGTCCTGCTCGCTGAACAGGTCCGCCAGCAGTTCCGCCATGGTCACGGTGGTGCCGCCCTCGGTCAGCACCGCTTCGGCCTCGCGCGCCAACATCACGTCGGCCGCTTCCTCCAACGCTTCGAAGTCCGAGATCGGAACCACGGCTGCCACCGGGGCGCCATTGCGGGTGATGACAGTCGGGACGCCGTCCTCAGCCCGGTTGATGTGGTCGGCGAGGTGTGCGCGGGCTTCCCGTACGGTCACGGTGTTCTCGGTCATGAGGTCAGTGTACGCGTGCATGTGTACACGGTCGTGCAGCCGCCTCGCGGACCCCCCGGTGAGGCCCCTTCGGGAAAGTTCGTGAAGTTCTTCACAAGGAATTGGGCCCTGTCGGACGACGAAAGTGCGGTCGTTGACCCTTTTGGGGTTTCGACTGCCCTTTGAACGTGTTCAGGGCGGTGCTCGGAGGGTGCCTCGAAGAGGGGTCGCGAGCGGGTGGTCCACCCCGCCCGGCGGGACGGAGGAGCAGCTCACACGGCATTGACAACGGGGTGTGAGGGGGGCCGGTTCCTCTCCTCACCATGATCTCCGTCACGTGAGTGGCGGATGGTAACACGGACCTGACATGAGCTTGTGAAGGGGCGCACGAACGACCCCCCTGGGGCGGGTGGATACTCGATGGCATGAGCACCACGGAGCGTCCCAGGATCCTCGTAGTAGGCGGTGGGTACGTAGGCCTGTACGCAGCTCGGCGCATCCAGAAGAAGATGCGTTACGGCGAGGCGACCGTCACCGTCGTCGACCCGCGGTCGTACATGACCTACCAGCCCTTCCTCCCCGAAGCCGCCGCCGGCAGCATCTCCCCCCGACACGTCGTCGTCCCCCTCAGGCGCGTGCTCCCCAAGGCGGAGGTCCTCACCGGCCGGGTCACCACCATCGACCAGGACCGCAAGGTCGCCACGATCGCCCCGCTGGTGGGCGAGGCGTACGAGCTGCCTTTCGACTACCTGGTCATCGCGATGGGCGCGGTCTCCCGCACCTTCCCGATCCCCGGCCTCGCCGAGCAGGGCATCGGGATGAAGGGCATCGAGGAGTCCATCGGTCTGCGCAACCACGTCCTGGAGCAGCTCGACAAGGCCGACTCCACCACGGACGAGGAGATCCGCCGCAAGGCGCTCACCTTCGTCTTCATCGGCGGCGGCTTCGCCGGCGCGGAGACCATCGGTGAGGTCGAGGACATGGCCCGGGACGCGGCCAAGTACTACACCAACGTCTCCCGCGAGGACATGCGCTTCGTCCTCGTCGACGCCGCCGACAAGATCCTCCCCGAGGTCGGCCCCAAGCTCGGCCAGTACGGCAAGGAGCACCTCGAAGGCCGCGGCGTCGAGGTCTACCTGTCCACCTCCATGGACTCCTGCGTCGACGGCCACGTGGTGCTGAAGAACGGCCTGGAGGTCGACTCCAACACCGTCGTGTGGACGGCCGGCGTCAAGCCGAACCCGGCGCTCTCCCGCTTCGGCCTGCCGCTGGGTCCCCGCGGTCACGTCGACTGCGAGCCGACCCTCCAGGTCAAGGGCACCGACTACATCTGGGCCGCGGGCGACAACGCCCAGGTGCCGGACCTCGTCGGCCGCAAGGCGGGCAACGAGAACGCCTGGTGCCCGCCGAACGCCCAGCACGCGCTGCGCCAGGCCAAGGTCCTCGGCGACAACGTGATGTCCGGCATGCGGGGCTTCCCGCAGAAGGACTACAGCCACGCCAACAAGGGCGCGGTGGCGGGTCTCGGCCTGCACAAGGGCGTGGCGATGATCGTCATGGGCAAGGTGAAGATCAAGCTCAAGGGACGTCTCGCCTGGTACATGCACCGTGGCTACCACGGCATGGCGATGCCGACGTTCAACCGCAAGATCCGCGTCTTCGCGGACTGGACCCTCGGCATGTTCCTCAAGCGCGAGGTCGTCTCCCTCGGTGCGATGGAGACCCCGCGCGAGGAGTTCTACGAGGCCGCCAAGCCCGCCCCCCTCGCGCCGCCGAAGGCCGCCGGCAAGAGCGAGAAGGCCGCGTCGTCGGAGAAGACCGAGGAGAAGGCCAAGGCCTCCTGACCCCGGCTCCCGAGCGTCAGCAGTACCCCGCAGTACCCCCGAAGGGGCCGCCCGCCATCCGTGGTGCGGGCGGCCCCTTCGCGTTGCGCCGGCGGAGCGACGATTCCGATGGCGTGTACAAGTATTTTGCCGAGTCGTAACGCGTGCCGGGGACTGGACGGCGGGCTCCCAGGTGTTTACGTGGTGTTGGACATTCCGGGATCGCATGTCACGGAGGTACGCCATGGCTGACGCCGCGCTGCGGCTGCAGAACCTCTTCGAACAGTTGCTGGGAGCACCTCTCCGGGTGCGCATCCGCGCCTGGGACGGTTCTGACGCGGGCCCGCCGGGCGCGCCGACCCTCGTCGTCCGCAACCGCAGGGCCCTGCGCCGCCTGCTGTTCAAGCCGGGCGAACTCGGCCTGGCCCGCGCCTGGGTGGCCGGCGACCTCGACGTCGACGGAGACCTCTACACCGTCCTCGAATCGATGGCCGGACTCCTCTGGGAGCGCGACGAGGGCGCCCGCGGCCTGGCCGAGGCGCTGCGCGACCCCGAGGTCCGGGCCGCCGTACGCGGACTGGTGAGGCTCGCCGGGCCGCCGCTGCCGCCCGCACCGCCGCCGGAGGAGATCCGCCGGGCCCGCGGCCACCTGCACACCAAGCGCAGCGACAGACGGGCCATCAGCCACCACTACGACGTGGGCAACGACTTCTACGAACTCGTCCTCGGCCCGTCCATGGTCTACTCCTGCGCCTACTGGCCGGCCCTTCCGGCCGAGGGCGGCACCCTGGAGGACGCCCAGCGCGACAAGCTCGAACTCGTCAGCCGCAAGCTCGGCCTGAGCCCCGGTCAGCGCCTCCTCGACGTCGGCTGCGGCTGGGGCTCCATGGCGATTCACGCGGCCCGCGAGCACGGGGTGAGCGTGGTCGGGGTGACACTCTCCCAGGAGCAGGCGGTCTACGCCCGCAAGCGCGTCGCCGACGAGGGCCTCACCGACCGGGTGGAGATCCGCGTCCAGGACTACCGGGACGTGTCCGACGGGCCGTACGACGCCATCTCGTCCATCGGCATGGCCGAGCACGTCGGCGCCGAGCGCTATCTGGAGTACGCCACCGACCTGCACCGGCTCCTCAAGCCCGGCGGACGGCTGCTGAACCACCAGATCGCCCGCCGCCCCCAGCGGGACGAGTCCACCTACCACGTCGACGAGTTCATCGACGCCTACGTCTTCCCCGACGGCGAACTCGCCCCCGTGGGCACCACCGTCACGCAACTGGAGCGGGCCGGGTTCGAGGTGCGCGACGTGGAGGCGATCCGCGAGCACTACGCGCTCACCCTGCGCCGCTGGGTCGCCCACCTGGAGGCCGAGTGGACGGCGGCCCTGAAACTGGTCAGCCCCGGCCGCGCCCGCGTCTGGCGGCTGTACATGGCCGCCTCCGCGCTCGCCTTCGAGCGCAACCGCATCGGCGTCAACCAGGTCCTCGCCGTGCGGACGCCCGCCTCGGGCGGCTCCGGCCTGCCGCTGCGCGCCCGCACCTGGAACTGAGGCGCCGCTGCCGCGCCACCTGCGCGCGAGGGCGGCTCCGTTCCCACCCGGGAACGGGGCCGCCCTCGCGCGTGTGACGACTGCTCCGCTACTCCGCCTTGATGGCCTGGAGCGTGTTCAGCCGTGCCGCCCGGCGGGCCGGCCACAGCGCCGCGAGGACACCCACCGCGGCGGCCAGCAGCAGGAAGACGCCCATCCGGCCCCAGGGCATGACCAGTTCGTACGTCGGCATGGAGGTGCCCATCAGCTCACCGGCCGCCCAGCCGAAGAACACGCCGAGCCCGATGCCGAGCACCCCGCCGAAGAGGGAGATCACCAGGGACTCCAGGCGGACCATCCGCTTGATGCCCCGGCGGTCGAGGCCGATCGCCCGCAGCATGCCGATCTCCTGGGAGCGTTCGAAGACCGACATGGCCAGGGTGTTGATGACACCGAGGACCGCCACGATGACCGCCATGGCCAGCAGGCCGTAGAGCATGTTCAGCATCAGCGTGAACATCTTCGCGATCTCGTTGGAGATGTCCTTCTTGTCCTGGATCTTGATCGCCGGATTGGTGTCGAGCGCCTGCTCCAGGCTGTCCTTCGAGGCCGCCGAGGTCCCGTCGGACATCTTCACCATGACCTGCATGTCGACCGGGTCGGACTGGTGCGGGGAGACATTGGCCAGGTCGACCATGATGCCGCGGATCATGTCGTTGCCCTCGTAGACCCCGGCGACCGTGAGCTTCTGCTTCGCGCCGTCCTCGTAGGCGGCGGTGAAGGTGGAGCCGGCCTTCCAGCCGTGGTCCTGCGCGGTGTCGGCGTCGACGGCGACCTTGTCGCCGCCCACCTCGAAGGTGCCCTGCTCGACCTTGAGGTCGGTCAGCTCGCCGATCGTGGAGCCGGTGACGCCGGTGAGGTACTCGGTCTCGCCGCCGATGCGGGACTCCGCGGTGCGCAGCGGGCTGATGGCGCCGACCCCGTCCGTGGCGGCCAGCGTCTTGGCGACGTCCGGGGAGAGGTAGTTGCCGTTGGCCATGGAGACCACGTAGTCGGCCTTGATCGACGCCGACGCCATCTTGTCGATCGACTTCTGCAGGCTGCCCGCCATCACCGTCATGCCGGTGATCAGGGTCAGGCCGATCATCAGCGCGGAGGCGGTCGCGGCGGTGCGGCGCGGGTTGCGCACCGAGTTCTGCCGGGCCAGCTTGCCCGAGATGCCGAACACCCGCAGTACCGGGGCGGCGGCGGCGATCAGCGGGCGCGACAGCAGCGGCGTCAGGATGAACACGCCGATGATCAGCAGCACCGCGCCCATGGCCATCGGGGCCTGTCCGTCCGAACCGCTCATCGACGTCGCCCACAGGACGACCGCGACGCCGGCGGCGGAGACCAGCGCGCCCAGCGTGTTGCGCAGCACCAGCGACTTGGTCGTGGCCTTGGCATGCACGCTGCTCATGGCCGCGACCGGCGGGATCTTCGCCGCCCGGCGGCCCGGCAGCCACGCCGCCAGCATGGTGACCAGGACACCGACCACGAGGGCCGCGACGATCGTGCCGGGTGAGATCACCAGCGGCCCCTCGGGCACGACCGCGCCCAGCGAGCCCATCATGGCGCGCAGTCCGGCGCCGATGCCGATGCCCGCGAGCAGACCGGTCACCGCGGCGACGACGCCCACCACGAACGCCTCGATCAGCACCGACCGCGTGACCTGCCGGCGGGAGGCGCCGACCGCCCGCATCAGGGCCAGCTCCCTGGTGCGCTGGGCGACCAGCATGGTGAAGGTGTTGGCGATGATGAACGTGCCGACGAACAGGGCGATGCCGGCGAACACCAGCAGCCCCTGCTTCATGCCGCTCATCGACGAGGCGATCGTCTCCGCCTGGTCGTCGGCCAACTCCTTGCCGGTGGTGGTCTCGACGAGGTCCTTCGGCAGCGCCCGGTCCAGCTGCGCCTTCAGCGCGGCCTGGGTGACACCGGCCTTCGCCCGGACGTCGATCTCGTCGAAGGTGCCGGCCTTGCCGAAGAGCTTCTGCGCGGTCGCCGTGTCGAACAGGGTGAGGCTGCCGCCGGCCGCGACGTTGCCGTCGTCGGTGGTGAAGACGCCGACGACCTTCGGGCCCAGCACCGGGCCGTCGACGGACATCCGCACGGTGTCACCGACGCCGTAGCCGGTGCGCTTCGCGGTCTCGGAGTCGATGAGGATCTCGCCCGCGCCCTTCGGGGCGTGCCCGGCGGTCAGCGGGTAGCGGGGGTCCTTCTCGCCCCAGTAGTTGCCGCCCTTGGTGCTCCAGCCGTCGCCGATCAGGTCGCCGTCCTTGTCGGCGACGGCGGTGAAGCCGGAGACCACGCCCACGGCGGAGGCCGCGCCGGGCACCTTCGCGCTCTCGTCCAGGTGGGCCCGGGTCAGCTCGGGGACCTCGCCGACCTTGTCGCCCTCGGAGTCCTGGTACTCGGCGGTCACGGCGACGTCGACGTGGTCGAAGCCCTTGGCGGAGCTGTTCTGCAGGGCGTCGGAGATGGTGTTGGTGAAGACCAGGGTGCCCGACACGAACGCCACGCCGAGCATCACGGCGAGCACGGTCATCAACAACCTGGCCTTGTGCGCGAAGACATTGCGCAAGGCGGTACGGAACATGGGTCTTCTCTGTCCAGACGTACGTACGAGTCGGTACGGGGGTGGGCGGGCGGACGTCAGCTGGTGCGGCCCTTGGCGTCGGACCCGGGGGTCTGGGGGTTTCCCCCAGGAAGGTGCAGCATGCGGTCCAGCACCGCGTCGGCCGTCGGGCCGTACAGCTCGTCGACGATGCGTCCGTCGGCGAGGAAGACCACCCGGTCCGCGTAGGCCGCGGCCACCGGGTCGTGGGTCACCATCACGACCGTCTGGCCCAGCTCCCGCACCGAGTTGCGCAGGAAGCCCAGCACCTCGGCGCCGGAACGCGAGTCGAGGTTTCCGGTCGGCTCGTCACCGAAGATGATCTCCGGCCGGGAGGCCAGCGCCCGGGCCACGGCGACCCGCTGCTGCTGGCCGCCGGAGAGCTGGGAGGGGCGGTGCCCGAGCCGGCCGGAGAGGCCGACCATCTGGATCACGGAGTCCACCCACTGCTTGTCCGGCCTGCGGCCCGCGATGTCCATAGGGAGGGTGATGTTCTCCAGCGCGGTCAGCGTCGGCAGCAGGTTGAACGCCTGGAAGATGAAGCCGATCTTGTCCCGGCGCAGCTTGGTCAGCTGCTTGTCCTTCAGCGAGCCCAGTTCGGTCTCACCGATGCGTACGGAGCCGGAGGAGAAGGTGTCGAGGCCGGCCACGCAGTGCATCAGCGTGGACTTGCCGGAGCCGGAGGGGCCCATGATGGCGGTCAGCTCGGCCTGCCGGAAGTCGATGGAGACCCGGTCCAGAGCGACCACCTGGGTCTCACCCTGGCCGTAGATCTTGGACAGCTCCGTGGCGCGTGCGGCCACGACGGTGGACCGGTCGGCGATGGGTGCGGTGGTCACGGGAAGGGCGCTCCTGTCGGTACGGCGTGTGCTCGGGACGTCTTCCATCGTTCCGGCCGGAGGGCGCCGTGTAGTCAGCCGCTGTTCCGGTTTCGGGGGGCGACTCCGGTCGGACGGGCAGCTGCGGTGTCATACCTGCGGATGACGGCCGACCCCGACGGCGGAACGGGGCGGGCGCCCTCACCGGGACGGTGAAATCCCGTCATTCCGCGTGCGCCGCGGGCCACCGCCCGCGAGGCTGTTGGCAAGTGCTGATGGCCTGAACCAGGAACTGATGGCCCCTCAGGCGCCAATAAAATAAGACAACATCGCGACTCCCGCCCACGGTTCGGGAGGTGCGTCCCGATAGGCTCAAGGCACTCGACGCGGAGCCCATGGCCTGCCCGGATGGTGGAATGCAGACACGGCGAGCTTAAACCTCGCTGCCCCTTCGAGGGCGTGCCGGTTCAAGTCCGGCTCCGGGCACTTCCGACGCTTCCCTTCAGTTCCTCAGGCTCTCGACCCCCCGAACCGTTGACAGCGGTGTGCGTGTGGTCGGAAACTCACCCGAGATTCAGTGAAGGAAATTTCACCACGCGAACGCGCGAACACGACGAAGGGACGACCGATGCGCACCACCGTCGGCATCATCGGGGCCGGCCCCGCCGGACTCCTGCTGGCCCGGCTGCTCCACAACGCCGGGATCGACTCGGTCGTCCTGGAGAGCCGCGACCGCGCCTACGTCGAGCGCAGGCAGCGCGCCGGGATCCTGGAGCAGGGCACGGTGGACGTGCTGCGCGCGGCCGGGGCGGGGGAGCGGATGGACCGCGAGGGGCTGCGCCACGACGGCATCGAGCTGCGTTTCGCCAGGCGGCGCCACCGCGTGGACTTCCCCGCGCTCACCGGCGGCAGGTCCGTCATGGTCTACGCCCAGACCGAGGTCTGCAAGGACCTCATCGCCCTCCAGCTGGAGGACGGCGGGCCCCTGCTGTTCGAGACCGAGGCGCTGGCCGTGGAGGGCGCCGAGACCGACCGCCCGCGCGTCCGCTTCCGGCACGGGGGCGCCGGGGGCGCCGGGGGGACGGAGGACGTCCTGGAGTGCGACTACGTCGTCGGCTGCGACGGCTTCTGGGGCGTCGCCCGGACGGCGGTCCCGGACGGCCGCACCTTCGAACGGACGTACCCCTTCGGCTGGCTCGGCATCCTCGCCGACGTCGCCCCTTCCCACGACGAGCTGGTCTACGCCCGCCACGACCGCGGCTTCGCCCTGCTGTCCATGCGCTCCCCCTCCGTCTCCCGCCTCTACCTCCAGGTCCCCGCGGACACGGACGCCGACAGCTGGAGCGACGACGAGATCTGGGCCGAGCTGGAGCGCCGCTTCGAGACCGACGACGACTGGACGCTGAGCATCGGCCCCATCACCCAGAAGTCCGTCACCCCCATGCGCTCCTACGTCCACGAGCCCATGCGGCACGGCCGCCTCTTCCTGGCCGGCGACGCCGCGCACATCGTGCCGCCCACCGGCGCCAAGGGCCTCAACCTCGCCGTCGGCGACGTCGTCACCCTCGCGCGAGCCCTGGCCCACCGCGCCGCCACCGGCTCCGACGAGCTGCTCGACGCCTACTCCGCCACCTGCCTGCGCCGCGTCTGGCAGGCCGAGCGGTTCTCGTACGACATGACGACCCTGCTGCACCGTGACCCGGCCGCCACGCCCTTCGAGGACCGCCTCCAGGTGGCCCGCCTGGACCGGATCGCCTCCTCCCGCGCCGCCGAGACCGACCTCGCCGAGTCCTACACCGGGTTCCCGATCGGGTGAGCGGTCCCGGACGTCCCGCGGGGCCCCGCCCGTGAGGGGAATCACTGACCGGCGTAGCGTGTTGTGCGCCAGAGCGAGGGAAAGATCCTCCCCAAGCAGTAGGGTCATTCCTTTGCCGTTCTATTACTCTTGAGCCCAAGGCTGCGCCGTGTGGCCATGGAGGAGTGAAATGAGGAGCAGAAACCCGGTCTTCTCGCGACGGGGGTTCAGCCGCGACAACGGCTACGCGGGCTTCAACGCCGCGCCGCAGGCCGGGGGACCCGCCGTCGCCACGCAGGGCAACCCGTACGCGCAGGGCACGCAGGGCACCCCGTACGCCCAGCCCGCCGGCAACCCGTACGCGCAGAACCCGTACGCCCAGCAGGACCTTCAGTACGGCGCGCCGCCGCAGGCGCCGGCCACCACCGGCCGGATGACGATGGACGACGTCGTCATCCGCACCGGCAGTACGCTCGGCGTGCTCGTGGTGACCGCCGCGCTCGCGTGGGCGCTGCTGCCCGTGGACGACGCCAACATCGGCCGCTCCATCGGTATCGGTATCGGTGCCGCCCTGATCGGCATGGTCCTGGCGCTCGTCCAGTCCTTCAAGCGCAAGGCCTCGCCCGCGCTGATCCTGTCGTACGCCGCGTTCGAGGGTGTCTTCCTCGGCGTCATCTCCAGCGTCGTCGACAACCGCATCGCGGACGGCGCGGCCATGCAGGCCGTGATCGGCACGATGGCGGTCTTCGCCGGTGTGCTGATCGCCTACAAGGCCGGCTGGATCCGCGTCAACCGCCGTTTCTACGGCTTCGTGATGGCGGCGGCGCTCGGCTTCGTCTTCCTGATGATGGTGAACCTGCTGTTCGCCGTCTTCGGCGGCGGCGACGGCCTCGGCTTCCGCAGCGGTGCGCTCGGTGTCGTCTTCGGCATCGTCGGCGTCATCCTCGGCGCCTGCTTCCTCGCCCTGGACTTCAAGCAGGTCGAGGACGGACTCGCCTACGGTGCCCCGCGCGAGGAGGCCTGGCTCGCGGCCTTCGGCCTCACGCTGACGCTGGTCTGGCTCTACCTCGAGTTCCTGCGACTCATCGCGATCTTGAACAGCAGCGACTAGCGGGTGCGACATGTGAAGGGCCCCGGGCTTCCAGCCCGGGGCCCTTCGTCGTCGTGGTGCCGGCGCACGCCCGCTCACAGCAGGTTGCGCGCGGCCCTTCTCAGGTCGTACTCGTGGACGATCGCCTTCGCGTGGCCGTACGCGAGGTTGTGTTCGTGGCGGAGCCAGCTGACCTTCTCCTCGAAGCGGAAGAGGGCGGGGCCGTCCTCGACGGCACGCAGCCAGTCGGAGATCTCACGACCGGTGCACTGGGGGATTCGGGCGAGCAGATTGCGATGGGTCTCCTCGGAGAAGACTTGGGACATCGGCGCCTCCGGGCGAAAGGGGATGTAAGCCGGTCCTTCAGGTCACCGTGCCTGAGTGTTCGCCCGTTGGCAACAGTCCCGGACGGCCGCGTACGCTCGCGCCGTGGTTGATACGACGCCTTTGACCCGTGCCGTGGACGACTTCGCCGACCGGCTGCGAGCCGCCCCGCAGAGCAGACTCCAACGCGGTGCCGCCGCCGAGGCGCTGGAGCTGGCCAGGGAGTTGGCCCGGCGCGCCCAGCTGATCGAGGAACCGGGGGCGGAGCCCCGTCTGATGCCCGACGCGGGCATGTTCGCGGCCGCCGACCAGATCGCCGTCGCCGCACACGACTTGGCCGTCGTACTGACGGACGAGGGCCAGGTGGAAGAAGCGGCGGGGCTGGTGGAGGAGGCCCGCAAGCGGGCCGGGGTCTAGCGCCCGGAGGGGACTGGGGACCAGGGGACCAGGGGACTACAGGGACGCGATGACGCGGTCCGCCAGGATGTACACGTTCTCCTCGCCGCACGCGAAGGTCAGCGTGTAGGCGCCGGAGATCCCCGAGCCGCCGAGGAGATACGGCGTCTGGCCCGCGCCCAGCGCGGCCGCCAGGCGCTCCGCGGTCTCGCGGTGGCCCGGGGTCATGCACAGGGTGGTGCCGTCGGAGAAGACGTACACGTCCAGCGTGCCCAGCGGCCCCGGACGGACGTCGGCGAGGGTGACGCCCGACTCGGCCAGCCCCTCCAGGGTGGCGACGGTCCGCTCGTGGTCGTTCACGGCCGGTGCCGGGTTCGGTACGAAGTCCGGGTGCGAGGGGTGCCGACGGCGGGCGGCGGCCAGCTCGGCGGAGTCCCTCGGACCCGCGTGGCCGAGGTCCTGCGCGGACGGCTCGTCGCTGTCCGCGACCGGCTCGATCACGGGCTCCAGGCCCACGAGGTCGGCCTGGCGGGGCAGGAACAGCTCACTGTCGGTCAGCCCGAGCAGCAGGGGCGCGTCGGACGCGTCCCGCGACTCCTGGGCGGCCCAGAAGGCCCGCGCCTCGGCGAGTTCCCGCTCGCGCTCCTCGGCGAGCGCCTCCGCGACGGCGGCGCGTATCTCCTCGGCGTCGGCGGTGGTGCGGGCGGCGGGCACGCGGCCCCGCGTGGCGGTGGCCCGGCTCTCGGCCAGCTCGGCGCGCAGGGCCGTCACCTGCCGGCGCAGCACCAGAACACTGCGCAGGACGGCGACGCCCACGGCGCCGGTGGCGGCCGTGGTGAGCAGCAGGGCGATCGGCATGGCGCTCACTGACGTACTCCCGGTTCAAAGTCGACCCCCGACTTCCTACATCAGCTTGAAGGGAGGACTAACCGTCTGTCAGTGCGTAACGTCACGAAACGGACAGGACTTTGGGTCCGGAAGGAAGGAGTGTGACTGGCCTGACCTGCGTAAATCAAGGGGGCGGGAGAGGTAGGTCACATCCTGGGGGAGATTGGGTCACAAAACGACCCAGAACCCTGTGGCTACAGGGTTCCGGGCCGTGACGTCACGCAGGGTCTCCCGGGCGCTACTGACAGTCTTTCAAGTCGCCCGCCGGTACGGCCGTCAGCTCAGGCGCTCGATGACCATCGCCATGCCCTGGCCGCCGCCGACACACATCGTCTCCAGACCGAACTGCTTGTCGTGCCACTGGAGGGAGTTGATGAGCGTGCCGGTGATGCGGGCGCCGGTCATGCCGAAGGGGTGGCCGACGGCGATGGCGCCGCCGTTGACGTTCAGCTTCTCCAGCGGGAGGCCGAGGTCGCGGTAGGACGGGATGACCTGCGCGGCGAACGCCTCGTTGATCTCGGCCAGGTCGATGTCGTCGATGGTCAGCCCGGCGCGGGACAGCGCCTGCTTGCTGGCCTCGACCGGGCCCAGGCCCATGATCTCGGGGGAGAGGCCGGAGACGCCGGTGGAGACGATGCGGGCGAGCGGGGTCAGGCCCAGCTCGCGGGCCTTGGTGTCGCTCATGATCACGAGGGCGGCGGCGCCGTCGTTGAGCGGGCAGCAGTTGCCGGCGGTGACCAGCCCGTCGGGACGGAACACCGGCTTCAGGCCCTGGACGCCCTCCAGGGTGACGCCGGCGCGGGGGCCGTCGTCCTTGGCGACGACGGTGCCGTCGGGGAGGGTCACCGGGGTGATCTCGCGCTCCCAGAAGGCGTTCTTGATGGCTTCCTCGGCGAGGTTCTGGGACCGGACGCCGAACTCGTCCATGTCCTGCCGGGTGATGCCCTTGGTGCGGGCGAGGTTCTCGGCGGTCTGGCCCATCGCGATGTACGGGTCGGGGACCAGGCCGTCCTCGCGCGGGTCGTGCCAGGTGGTGCCCTCCTGCTCGGCGACGGCGGCGGTACGGGCCTCCGCCTCGGCGAACAGCGGGTTGCGGGTGTCCGGCAGGCTGTCGGAGTTGCCCTTGGCGAACCGGGAGACCATCTCGACACCGGCCGAGATGAAGACGTCGCCCTCACCGGCCTTGATGGCGTGCAGGGCCATGCGCGAGGTCTGCAGGGACGAGGAGCAGTACCGGGTGACGGTGCAGCCCGGCAGGTGGTCCATGCCCATCTCGACGGCGACGATCCGGCCGAGGTTGTTGCCCTGCTCGCCGCCGGGCAGGCCGCAGCCGAGCATCAGGTCGTCGATGTCCCGGGGGTCCAGCTCCGGAACCTTGGCGAGCGCGGCCTGGATGATCGTGGCGGCCAGGTCGTCGGGGCGCAGGTCCTTCAGGGAGCCCTTGAAAGCGCGGCCGATGGGGGAGCGGGTGGCAGAGACGATCACGGCTTCGGGCATCACGGCTCCAGTGGAGAGGCGTTGGGCGGCTGCTGGGGAAGTTACCCGGACGTATGGCCTGGGTCACGGGTGTGGGGGTGTGACATGGGCCGCAACTTTCTAAGCGCTTGCTTTTGCCTCCGGCGGTTGGGTGGGGTTCTTGGTGCGGGGGGTTGTGGTGGGCGTCCCTGGGGGGGGGCGGGCGGGGGGCCCCCCGGCCCGCCGCCGCCCCCCCGCGCGCCCCGGCGCCCGCGCGCGCCGGCCCG
>NZ_JBHXNW010000016.1:31401-56631 GCF_042717365.1 Streptomyces sp. NPDC058534 | reverse complement strand
GCGGTGGGGGGGGGTTATGGGTGCGGGGGGTTGTGGGGGGCGTCCCTGGGGGCTGCCGCCCCCAGACCCCCGCTTCGGCCTGGACGGCCTCGTCCTCAAACGCCGGACGGGCTGAAAACCGACAGCGGCACCCGGCCAGTGCCGGTGAGCGCCACACCCCCTATCTCGGCTGTGCCGACGGTGTCGGCTCCGTTTCCGACACCCTGCGGCGCCGGCGGCGCTTGAGCAGTGCCCACGGCCCCCGGGGCCCCGTCGGCATCGCCGCAGCGACCTCCGTGCCGGCCTCGGATGCCGCTTCCGCCGCTGCCCGGGCCACCGGCAGGAAGCCCTCGCGGCGCAGGGCGTCGGGGTGCTCCTCCTCGGCCGGCCACAGGCCGAGCGCGGCGCACACCGACGGCAGGACGGCCATCGCGGCCGTGGCGTACCCCTCCGCGGAGGGATGGTAGTTGTCGGGGCCGAACAGCTCGCGCGGGTTCTGCGCGAACTCCGGGCCCAGCAGATCGCCCAGCGACACCGTGCGCCCGCCCTGCTCCACGGCGCCGATGGTCTGCGCCGCCGCCAGCTGCCGCGAGGTGCGCCGGGCCAGCCAGCGCAGCGGCTGCCGCACCCGCTCGATCGTGCCCAGGTCCGGGCAGGTGCCGACCACCACCTCCGCGCCGGCCGTGCGCAGCCGCCGCACCGCCCCCGACAGATGCCGGACCGAGAGGGTCGCCGGCATCCGGTGGGTGACGTCATTCGCGCCGATCATGATCACGCAGATGTCCGGCACCCGGCCGTGATCCGCGAGCACCAGCGCCACCTGCCGGTCCAGGTCGTCCGAACACGCCCCCGGCGCCGCCACCGAGCCCAGGTCCACCGGCCGCTCCGCCACCGCCGCGAGGCCCGAGGCCAGCAGCGCGCCCGGTGTCTGACCGGCCCGGTGCACACCCTGCCCGGCGGCCGTGGAATCGCCCAGCATCATCAGCCGCAGCGGCGGCTCACCGGCCGTCGGCCGGCCGTCCCCGTACAGACCCCGCGCGTTCGGCACCCGGTCGGGCGTGCCGATGCCCACCCGGCGCCTGGCCAGCTGCAGCTCCGCCAGCAGCAGACCGACCGCGGCCGCACCGGCCAGCCCGATGCCGCCGCCGCCGTAAGCCGCTCCCGCCGCGATCCGGCGGGCCACCCTCGCTCTGGACATGCTCGTCATACGTCGCCGCCACCTCCTCCAAGCCGTACACCCACTCCTTGCCCCGTACGGACGGTCGCCCAATCTCAACGGGGAGTGAACGACCGTCACGGGGCACGTGCGGGTGCACGGGCCGGGCAGGCCATAGGCTGGCCGGACCGATAAACGACCCATCCTTTGCGGCATCCGGAGACCACGGTGCATTTCCACGACTCGATGATCAGCCTCGTCGGCAACACCCCGCTGGTGCGGCTCAACAGCGTGACCAAGGGCCTGAGGGCTACCGTCCTGGCCAAGGTGGAGTACTTCAATCCGGGCGGCTCGGTGAAGGACCGCATCGCCCTGCGCATGATCGAGGCCGCCGAGAAGAGCGGAGAGCTGCAGCCCGGCGGCACGATCGTCGAGCCCACCAGCGGCAACACCGGCGTGGGCCTCGCGATCGTGGCCCAGCAGAAGGGCTACAAGTGCATCTTCGTCTGCCCTGACAAGGTGTCCACCGACAAGATCAACGTCCTGCGCGCGTACGGCGCCGAGGTCGTCGTCTGCCCGACCGCCGTCGACCCCGAGCACCCGGACTCCTACTACAACGTCTCCGACCGGCTGGTCCGCGAGACGCCGGGCGCCTGGAAGCCGGACCAGTACTCCAACCCGCACAACCCGCTCTCCCACTACCACTCCACGGGCCCCGAGCTGTGGGAGCAGACCGGCGGGAAGCTCACCCACTTCGTGGCCGGCGTCGGCACCGGCGGGACCATCTCCGGCACCGGCCGCTACCTGAAGGAGGTCAGCGACGGCGCCGTGCAGGTGATCGGCGCCGACCCCGAGGGCTCCGTCTACTCCGGCGGTTCCGGACGGCCGTACCTGGTCGAGGGCGTCGGCGAGGACTTCTGGCCGACCGCGTACGACCGGACCGTCGCCGACGAGATCGTCCCCGTCTCCGACAAGGACTCCTTCCAGATGACCCGCCGCCTCGCCAAGGAGGAGGGCCTGCTGGTGGGCGGCTCCTGCGGCATGGCGGTCGTCGCGGCGCTGGAGGTGGCGGCGCGGCTCGGCGAGGACGACGTGGTGGTCGTGCTGCTGCCGGACAGCGGGCGCGGCTACCTCAGCAAGATCTTCAACGACGAGTGGATGGCCGACTACGGCTTCCTGGAGGACGCCGGTCCCAGCGCCCGCGTCGCCGACGTCCTGAACCACAAGGAGGGCGACTCCATCCCCTCCCTCGTCCACATGCACCCGGACGAGACGGTCGGTCAGGCCATCGAGGTGCTGCGCGAGTACGGCGTCTCGCAGATGCCCATCGTCAAGCCCGGCGCCGGTCACCCGGACGTGATGGCTGCCGAGGTCGTCGGCTCGGTCGTGGAACGCGAGCTGCTGGACGCCCTGTTCACCAAGCGCGCCTCGCTGGACGACCCGCTGGAGAAGCACATGTCCGCCCCGCTGCCGCAGGTCGGCTCCGGCGAGCCGGTCGAGGACCTGATGTCGGTGCTCGGCCGCGCCGACGCGGCGATCGTCCTCGTCGAGGGCAAGCCGACCGGCGTGGTGAGCCGTCAGGACCTGCTGTCCTTCCTGGCCCGGGGGAAGTAGAACCGGCGGTGTCCGCCGGGTGAACCCCCGGTGCGCACCGCCGACTTGACCCGCTCCGCGATCTTCGTGGACTTCGCGGAAGTGGTACGCGCACGTCATGTGCGCGCAGCAGTCGCTTAACACGCGACCGGCAGAGTATGGGGTGTCGGCAGGGTTGGTGGGGGTACCTCCCAGGCGTTAAGCACTGGGGGAGGCTCCCCGGTCCCGCCGGCGCCGAACGGCGTCACGGGCCCTCCGGAGCGGCTCCCGGACCTCCACGGACGCCACGGACGCGGGGACCGCCGTCGTCCCGGCCCCCAGTGATGGGGGTGCCGGCGGTCCCCGCGCAGTCTTCTGCCAGTCCTACTGCCCGTCCTTCTGTCAGTCCTCCCAGGCGTCGCCCCGCCCGGCGCGGCGGCGTCCGAACAGGCCCGGGTTGGTGCGGGCGGCCTGGACGACGTTCACCCCGACGATGCCCGCCCAGGCGACCAGCAGTCCGGAGAGGCCGGCGACTCCGCCGCCGATCGCGGACAGCGGGACCGCCAGCACCAGCGAGACGATGCCGAAGCCGAAGCGCTCGCCGAAGGAGTCCGTGGACCTCGGCGTCCGGCTCTCCCGGGCCGTGCTCATCTGCTGCTCGGCGAGCTGCCGGCGCACCCGGCGCTCGACCGCGCCGTCGATGCGCTGGTCGACCTTCTCCAGGAACGAGTCGACCAGCGCGGACTCGTACTCCTCACCCAGCTCCCTGCGGGTCTGCAGGGTGGCGTCGAGTTCCTTCTTGAGGTCGGCGTCCCGCGCGTCCATTCCCGTCATGTCCCTCAAGGTAGGCGGCCGGGGAGGCGGTGGCACTGGGGACAGCCCCCGTTTCCGGCGGGGGATGCCCCGTAAGGGGCCGTGCGGCGGCCGGCCGGGAGACGGCGCTCGGCATCGTGCGGCCGCCTCGCTGTATAAAGGTATGCAGTGACCGGGCGACGTGAATAGACCAAGGGGGAGCACGCCATGAGCAGGACCAGCGGGACCAGCGGGACCGGCGCGACCGGCGCGACCGGCGGCGCCAACGGGGCCGACAGCCCGGCCGCGCGCCTGCAGGCGCTCTTCGAGGGGCACCGGCTGACGCCGACCCAGCGGCGCATCGCGCACAGCATGGTGCGCCGCGCACCCGAGGTGCCCTTCCTGTCGAGTGTGGAGCTGGCCGAACTGGCGGGCGTCAGCCAGCCGTCCGTGACCCGCTTCGCCGTCGCGCTCGGCTTCGACGGCTACCCGGCGCTCCGCCGCCACCTGCGCGAGGTCGCCCCGGCGGAACCGGACGCCGGCACCGACTACCGCAACGAGTACCAGCAGGCGGTGGCGGCCGAGATCGAGAACCTGCGGCATCTGGCGGAGGTGCTGGCCGACCCGGGGCCGGTGGGGGAGGCGGGCCGCCTGCTTGCCGGGAGCCGGCCGCTGCCGGTGCTCGGACTGCGGGCCGCCGCGGCCCAGGCGCACGGCTTCGCCTACTTCGCCGCCAAGGTCCACCCGGACGTCCGGCTGCTCAACGAGGGCGGCACGATGCTCCACGACCGCGTCGACGCCGCCGTCCGGGCCGGCGCCACCGCCCTGCTCTGCTTCGCCCTGCCCCGGCATCCGCGCGAGGTCGTCGACGCGCTCACCCACGCCAAGGAGGCCGGGCTCATGGTGGTGACGGTCGCCGACTCCGCCTTCGCGCCGGTCGCCAAGGTGTCCGACCTGCTGCTGCCCGCCGCCGTCGGCACCGGCCTCGCCTTCGACACCGCCTGCGCGCCGATGCTGCTCGGCCGGGTGCTGCTCGAAGCGATGTGCGACGACCTGCCGGACGCGCAGGCCCGGCTGGAGGAGTTCGACACCGAGGCCGCGGCGCGGGGACTGTTCGTGGAGTGACCCGGACGGCGGACGCGTTCTCAGACTCGTCTCAGCTTGCCCCGTTACAGTGCGGCGCCTGACACACCCTTCAGACGTATCGCACGGGCAGCAACGGGACGGGAGGCAGGACGTGGCGCGCGGAGGACAGGTGGGGCTGGCTCGGGTCGCCGTCGTCGTACGGGCGGGAGCCGCACCGCTGTGGTGGCTGGGCGTTCTCGCGGCGGGCGTCGGCGTGCTGGTGCCGGGGCTGACCGGGCACCGGATCGGCGTACTGGCCGGTGCCGCGCTGTTCATCGTCGCGACGGCCGTCGTGGCGTGGACGCGGCGCAGGCGCTACACGGCCCTGGCCGGCTCGGCCGCCCGCGCGGGCAAGCACGACGTACTGCAGGACCGCGCGGTGACCCTGCGCAACTGGCGCCGGGGCCACCGCTGGTGGCTGCTCCTCGCCTTCCTCGCCGCCCTGGGCAGCGCCTTCGCCGTGCCCGCCGCGGGCGGACTGCTGATGGCCGGCTGCGGCGCGGGCCTGTGGCTCAAGTCCGCCTGGATCGGCCGCCGCGAGCAGTCCGGCGACGCCCTGCTGTGGGTCCGCGTGGACTGGCTCGCCGACGACACCGGCCGCCCGGCGGGCAAGACGGTCAGGGCCTACCGCACCACGGGCATCGCGGCGGGCGACGCGTCCCCGGGCGGCGCGAGGCGCAAGTCCCCGACACCGGTCTGACCAAGGGGGGAGGCGCGTAGCGCCCCCCAGGGGCGCGGGGCGGCGACATCATGCGGCTCCGCCGCGTGGGCGCGACCAGCCACAACGAACCGTCGGCCTACGAACGACCAGAACCCCCACGGCGATCGGCGACGGTCAGCGCATCGGCGTAGACCCCACCCGCCTCGGCCACGATCTCTTCAACGCGCTGGGCCTCCCGCACGGTGGCGAAGGCAATGTCCCCGCCCTCGTCGGAGACGAACCCATACACCCCAGGCCGCGCCAGCGAGTTGTACGCGTAGTGATGCGCGAAGTAGTACGCCCCCGTGTCCAGCGCCGCCGCGTAGTCCCCCTGCTCCAGCAACGGCATCGCCCGCCCCACGGCCAGCAGGTCACCCGCGAAGCAGGCCGGTCCCGCCACGTCCTGCACCACGGCGGGCCCCTCCTTCGGCAACCCCTTGCCGTCGTACGCGGCGATCCGCAACGGCCACGCCCCCGGCGCGTACACCGTCCGCGTCGCTACCTGCACGCCCGCGTGCGTCACCGCGACCGGGCGCCCGCCGGCGCTCTTGGCGTACTCCACGCGCGCCACGACCGTGCCGTGCTTGGCCAGCAGCGACCGCCCGAACTCGGTGACCAGTCCGTACCGCCCGTCGAACAGCCCCGGTACCGCCTCGCGCAGGACGCGCGCGTACTCGGCGTACGTCGGTGACTCGTCGTCCGACGCGAAGTTCACCGGCAGCCCGCCGCCGATGTCCAGGGTGTCGACCTGCTGCCGCCCGGCCCGCTCGTTGATCTCCTCGGCGAGCGCGTACGACGCGGCCACGCCCTCGGCCATCAGGGTGAGCGGGATGCCCTGGGACCCGGTGTGGGTGTGCAGCCGGGTCAGCCACGGCCGGTCGAGACAGGCCCGCACCACCCACTCCCGCGCCCCCTCGTCCCGCAGCGCCACGCCGAACTTCGAGGTCGCGGTCGCCGTCGAGAGCGCCTCGATGGAACCCCCGCCGACCTGCGGGTTCACCCGGATTCCGAGGGGCGAGGCGGTGTCGGGCAGGGACTTCACCAGGGCGTCGAGGCGCTCCAGCTCCTGGGGGTTGTCCGCGTTGACCGCGATCCCCAGCTCCAGCGCCTCCCGCAGCTCGGCCGGTGTCTTCGCGGGCGAGTCCAGCACCGTCCGCTCCGGCGGGACCCCCGCCGCCCGGGCCAGCGCCAGCTCGCCGGGGCTCGCCACCTCCACGCCGATGCCCTCCTCGTGCAGCAGCCGCACCACCGGGACCAGTGGGGTCGCCTTGACCGCGAAGGCGTGCAGCACGGGCGTACCGGGCGCCGTCACCGCGTCGAACGCCGCCCGCAGGGCCGCCGCCGACTCCCGGATCCCGGCGACGTCAAGGAGCCCGACGATCGGGACGTCGGGTCGGAGCAGCCCCTGCTCCACGGCCGCCCGCACCGCCCCGTCCCGCCGCACGGCCCGCTCCGTCCCCGTGCCGTCGAGGTCACCGCTCATGCCCGTGCCGTCGCTCACGCGATCCTCCCTGTCGTCGCAGCCTGCCTACGCATCCAGCCAAACACTCGCACGAGCCCGGCGCGGGACACGAACGTATTGACTAGTTCTATTCACGAAGCGAGTATGTGAATATCCGTAGCGACAATCCGCCGGGAGCAAGCCACCAGGAGGCAGATCATGTCCGGACCCCGCCCTGTCCGAGCGCCACGCGGTACGACGCCGAGTGCCCTGGGCTGGCAGCAGGAGGCCGCCCTGCGGATGCTGCAGAACAACCTCGACCCCGAGGTCGCCGAGCACCCCGACAAGCTCGTCGTCTACGGCGGCACGGGCAAGGCGGCCCGCGACTGGCGCTCCTTCGACGCCATGGTCCGCACCCTCCAGGGGCTCAAGCAGGACGAGACGATGCTCGTCCAGTCCGGCCGCCCGGTCGGCGTCATGCAGACCCACGAGTGGGCCCCGCGCGTCCTCATCGCCAACTCCAACCTCGTCGGCGACTGGGCCAACTGGGAGGAGTTCCGCCGGCTGGAGGCCCTCGGCCTGACCATGTACGGGCAGATGACCGCCGGCTCCTGGATCTACATCGGCACCCAGGGCATCCTCCAGGGCACCTACGAGACCTTCGCCGCCGTCGCCGCCAAGCTGCATTCCATTGGTAAAGGGGTCGGCGGCACCCTCGCGGGGACCATCACCCTCACCGCCGGCCTCGGCGGCATGGGCGGCGCCCAGCCCCTCGCCGTCACCATGAACGACGGCGTCGTGATCTGTATCGACTGCGACCCGCGCGCCATCGACCGCCGCATCGAGCACCGCTACCTCGACGTCAAGGCCGACTCCCTCGACCATGCCCTCCAGCTCGCCACCGAGGCCAGGGACCGGCGCAAGCCGCTGTCCATCGGCGTCCTCGGCAACGCCGCCGAGCTGGTCCCGCAGCTGCTCGCCATGGGCGCCCCCATCGACATCGTCACCGACCAGACCTCGGCCCACGATCCGCTGGCCTACCTGCCCACCGGGATCGCGTTCGAGGACATGGCCGACGCCGCCGCCAAGGACCCGGCCGGCTTCACCACGCGGGCCCGCGAGTCCATGGCCCGGCACGTCGAGGCCATGGTCGGCTTCCAGGACGCCGGCGCCGAGGTCTTCGACTACGGCAACTCCATCCGCGGCGAGGCCCAGCTGGCCGGCTACGACCGGGCCTTCGCCTTCCCCGGCTTCGTCCCCGCCTACATCCGCCCCCTGTTCTGCGAGGGCAAGGGCCCCTTCCGCTGGGCGGCCCTGTCCGGCGACCCCGCCGACATCGCCAAGACCGACAAGGCGATCCTCGACCTCTTCCCGGAGAACGAGTCCCTGGCCCGCTGGATCAAGATGGCCGGTGAGCGGGTCCACTTCCAGGGCCTGCCCGCCCGGATCTGCTGGCTCGGCTACGGCGAGCGCGACAAGGCCGGCGAGCGGTTCAACGACATGGTCGCGAGCGGCGAGCTGGCCGCCCCGATCGTCATCGGCCGCGACCACCTCGACTGCGGCTCCGTCGCCTCCCCGTACCGGGAGACCGAGTCGATGCTCGACGGCTCCGACGCCATCGCCGACTGGCCGCTGCTCAACGCCATGGTCAACGTGGCCTCCGGCGCCTCCTGGGTCTCCCTCCACCACGGCGGCGGCGTCGGCATGGGCCGCTCCATCCACGCCGGGCAGGTGACGGTCGCCGACGGCACCGCACTCGCCGGGGAGAAGATCCGCCGCGTCCTCACCAACGACCCCGGCATGGGCGTCATCCGGCACGTCGACGCCGGGTACGACATCGCGGACTCGGTCGCCGGGGATCGGGGCGTGCGGGTGCCGATGCGCGAAGGTCGCGAGGGTGGCGCGACGCGCGAGGGTGACGACGCGTGAGCTTCCACAGCATGTGGGCGGAGCTGCTGCCGATGGGCCGCAGTTCCGCCTCCGGCGGCTACCGCCGCTACGCCTGGACGGGCGCCGACGCCGACTGCCGTACCTGGTTCCAGGAGCAGGCCGAGGCACGCGGGCTGGCCTACGAGACCGACCGCAACGGCAACCAGTGGGCCTGGCTCGGTGACCCGGCCGCCGGGGACGCCGTCGTCACCGGGTCCCACCTGGACTCCGTGCCCGACGGCGGCGCCTTCGACGGACCCCTCGGTGTCGTCTCCGCCTTCGCCGCCCTGGACGAGCTGCGCGGGCGGGGAGCGCGGTTCACCAGGCCGCTCGGCATCGTCAACTTCGGCGACGAGGAGGGGGCCCGCTTCGGCCTGGCCTGCGTCGGCTCCCGGCTCACCGCGGGCGCGCTCACCGTGGAGCAGGCCCACCGGCTGACCGACGGGGACGGCGTCACCCTCCCGCGGGCCATGGAGGACGCCGGGTACGACCCCCAGGCCCTCGGCCCCGACCCCGAGCGACTCGCCCGCATCGGCGCCTTCGTCGAACTCCACGTCGAGCAGGGCCGCGCCCTCGACCTGTCCGGCGACCGGATCGGCATCGCCTCCGCCATCTGGCCGCACGGACGCTGGCGGTTCGACTTCCGGGGCGAGGCCAACCACGCCGGCACCACCCGCCTCGCCGACCGCCGCGACCCGATGCTGTCCTACGCCGAGACCGTCCTCGCCGCCCGCCGCGAGGCCGAACTCGCGGGCGCCGTCGCCACCTTCGGCAAGATCAGTGTCGAGCCCAACGGCGTCAACGCCATCCCGTCCCTCGTCCGCGGCTGGCTCGACTCCCGCGCCGCCGACCAGCAGAGCCTGGACGCCGTGGTCGGCGGGGTGGAGAGGGCGGCCCGCGAGTACGCCGCGGCCCACGGAGCCGACCTCGACGTGGTCCGCGAGTCCTTCACGCCCGTCGTCGAGTTCGACCACGCCCTGCGCGACGAACTCGCCCGCATCCTGGGCGGCGGCGGCACGGAGCTGAAGGTCCCCGTGCTCGGCACCGGCGCCGGACACGACGCCGGAATCCTCTCCGGCCGCATCCCGACCGCCATGCTGTTCGTACGCAACCCCACCGGCGTCTCGCACTCCCCGGCCGAGTACGCGGCCGAGGACGACTGCGTGGCCGGGGTGAACGCACTCGCCGACGTACTGGAAGGGCTGGCCTGCACGTGACCCCCACCGAGCGGACCCGGACCTACTGGCTGGAGCACGCCTGGCTCGACACGCACGTCGAGCCGGGCGTCGCCGTAGAGGTGACGGACGGCCGCATCACCGCCGTCCACCAGGACACCCCCACCCCGCCCCCCGGCGCCGAGATCCTGCGCGGACTGACGCTGCCCGGCCTGGCCAACGCCCACAGCCACGCCTTCCACCGCGCCCTGCGCGGCACCGTCCAGGTCGGCTCCGGCACCTTCTGGACCTGGCGCGAGGTCATGTACTCCGTCGCCGACCGGCTGACCCCGGACACCTACCGCGACCTCGCCCGCGCGGTGTACGCCGAGATGGCGCTGGCCGGCATCACCGCCGTCGGCGAGTTCCACTACGTCCACCACGCGCCCGGCGGCGCCCTCTACGCCGACCCCAACGCGATGGGCGAGGCGCTGATCGAGGCCGCCGCCGAAGCCGGTGTCCGCATCACCCTCCTCGACACCTGCTATCTGTCGGCCGGCTTCGGCGAGCCCCCGAACACCCACCAGCGCCGCTTCTCCGACGGGACGGCGGACGCCTGGGCGCAACGCTGTTCACTTCTCAAGGAACGGGATCACGCACGGATCGGGGCCGCGATCCACTCCGTCCGGGCCGTGCCCGCGGACCAGCTGGCGACCGTGGCGCGCTGGGCCACCGAACGGCGGGCCCCGCTGCACGTGCACCTGTCCGAGCAGACCGCCGAGAACGACGCCTGCCACCGCGCCCACGGCCGCACCCCCACCCGCCTGCTGGCCGACCACGGCGTGCTGGGAGAGCGCACCACCGGTGTCCACAGCACCCACCTCACGGACGAGGACATCGCCCTGCTCGGCGGCAGCCGCACCGGCACCTGCATGTGTCCCACCACGGAACGGGACCTCGCCGACGGCATCGGCCCCGCGGCCGCCCTCCAGCGGGCGGGCTCGCCCCTCTCCCTCGGCTCCGACAGCCACGCCGTCGTCGACCTGCTGGAAGAGGCGCGCGCCATGGAGCTGAACGAGCGCCTGCGCACCCGCACCCGCGGCCACTGGACCGCCGCCGCACTCCTGCGCGCCGCCACCGCCGACGGCCACGCCGCCCTCGGCTGGGACGACACCGGCCGGATCGAGACCGGCGCCCGCGCCGACCTCGCGACGGTCGCCCTCGACTCGGTCAGAACGGCGGGGCCACTGCCCAGGCTGGGCGCCGAGACGGCCGTATTCGCCGCGACGGCAGCGGACGTACGGCACACGATCGTGGGCGGACGGCACGTCGTACGCGACGGGGCGCACGCCCTCGTACCCGAGGTGCCGCAGGCCCTCGCGCGGGCCGTGGAAGCCCTGCGCGCGTAGCAACGACCACCGACCGCCCCCGCCCCCACGAGGACGCCACGGACACCATGAGTACCAGCACCGTCATCACCAACATCGCCGCACTCGTCACCAACGACCCCTCCCTCGGTGACCACTCTCCGCTCGGACTGGTCCGGGACGCGGCCGTCGTCATCGACGGCGACCGCGTCGCGTGGACCGGTGAATCAAGCAAAGCACCCGCCACTGACAACCGGGTCGACGCCGGCGGCCGGGCGGTCCTGCCCGGCTTCGTCGACTCGCACTCGCACCTCCTCTTCGGCGGCGACCGCACCGAGGAGTTCAACGCCCGCATGTCCGGCCGCCCCTACAGCGCCGGCGGCATCCGCACCACCGTCGCCGCCACCCGCGCCGCGAGCGACACCGAACTGGAGGCGGGCCTCACCCGCTACCTCGCGGAGGCCCTGCGCCAGGGCACGACGACCTTCGAGACCAAGTCCGGCTACGGCCTGACCACCGCCGACGAGTCCCGCGCCCTGCGCGTCGCCGCCCGCCACACCGACGAGGTCACCTTCCTCGGCGCGCACATCGTCGCCCCCGAACTCGCCGACGACCCAGCCGCCTACGTGGCCCTCGTCACCGGCGAGATGCTCGACGCCTGCGCGCCGCACGCCCGCTGGATCGACGTGTTCTGCGAGAAGGGCGCCTTCGACGGCGACCAGGCCCGCGCGATCCTCACCGCGGGCAAGGCCAAGGGTCTGCACCCCCGCATCCACGCCAACCAGCTCTCCTACGGCCCCGGCGTCCAGCTCGCGGTCGAACTCGACGCCGCCAGCGCCGACCACTGCACCCACCTCACCGACGCCGACGTGGACGCGCTGGCGGGCAGCCGCACGGTCGCCACGCTGCTGCCGGGCGCCGAGTTCTCCACCCGCGCGAAGTGGCCGGACGCCCGGCGCCTGGTCGACGCGGGGGTCACGGTCGCGCTGTCCACCGACTGCAACCCCGGCTCGTCCTTCACGTCCTCCGTGCCGTTCTGCGTCGCGCTCGCGGTGCGGGACATGGGGATGACACCGGACGAGGCGGTCTGGTCGGCCACGGCGGGCGGCGCCGCCGCGCTGCGCCGGGACGACGTCGGCCGCCTCACGCCGGGCGCGTACGCCGACCTGACGCTCCTCGACGCCCCGAGCCACGTGCACCTCGCCTACCGGCCGGGCGTGCCCCTGGTCAGCGGGGTCTGGCGGCGCGGCGTACGCGTGGTCTGAGCAGCCCGAAGGGGGGCGGCCCGACCTCGGACCACCCCCCTGGAGGGCAAGCGTCACCCGGTGAGGATCACTCCTCGACCGTGAGCCCCTTGCGCAGCCGTACGAGTGTGCGCGACAGCAGCCGCGAGACGTGCATCTGGGAGATGCCCAGCTCCTCGCCGATCTCCGACTGGGTCATGCCGGCGACGAACCGGAGGGAGAGGATCTTCCGGTCCCGGGCGGGCAGCTCGGCGATCAGCGGCTTCAGCGACTCGACGTACTCGATGCCTTCGAGCCCGTGGTCCTCGTAGCCGATGCGGTCGGCGAGCGCGCCCTCGGCGTCGTCCTCCTCCGGCTGGGCGTCCAGCGAGGAGGCGGTGTAGGCGTTCGACGCCGCCATGCCCTCGACGACCTCGTCCTTCGACAGGCCGAGGTGCTCGGCCAGCTCGGTCACCGTGGGGGCGCGGTCGAGCCGCTGGGCCAGCTCGTCGCCGGCCTTGGCGAGGTCGAGCCGCAGCTCCTGGAGGCGGCGCGGGACGCGCACGGACCACGAGGTGTCGCGGAAGAAGCGCTTGATCTCGCCGATGATGGTGGGCATCGCGAACGTGGGGAACTCCACACCGCGCGACAGCTCGAAGCGGTCGATCGCCTTGATCAGGCCGATCGTGCCGACCTGGATGATGTCCTCCATCGGCTCGCTGCGCGAGCGGAAGCGGGAGGCGGCGAACTTGACCAGAGCCAGGTTCAGCTCGACGAGCGTGTTGCGTACGTACGCGTACTCGTGGGTGCCTTCCTCCAGCGACTCCAGTCGCTCGAAGAGGGTCTTGGACAGGGCCCTGGCGTCCGCCGGAGCGACCTCGTCGTACGCGGGGATGTCCGGAAGCCCGGCGAGTGCGCCGTCGTGGTCGACGACCGCGTCAGGGTGCTCGATGGGATCCAGATGCTCCGGAGGGAGTGTCGACGTCGCTTCTTGGGTACGCGATCCGTCGAGCCGGGGTGACATGGTGTCCTCCATCGTTCTCGGCACAGGGCTGCCGAAGCCAAATACGTGCACTGCGGTGTGCGGCGCCTCCAAAGCCGGCCGTGTCGTTTTACGTGTCCTACTAGGCCTACCGGGTTTACCGAGCCGATCGCAAGTGTATTCTGTACGCTTATGTCCGTTTGTGTGCGGTTGTTCGGGTGTCGGAGTGCGTAGGGAAGGCGTAGTGTTCGAGGTCGTCAGCAAGCAGTCATGACCTCGGGAGAGAGAAACGCCATGGACCGCGGGACGGTCGGCAGTGCCCAGTCGGGCCGGCTTCTGGTCGAGGTACGGGAAGAGGGCCCCAGCGCCGTCGTGACCCCGGCGGGTGAGTTGGATCACCACACCGCCGATCTGTTGCGCGAGCCGCTGGAGGAGTGCCTCGACAAGGGATTCAACCGGCTTGTCGTCGACTGCTCGCGCCTGGAGTTCTGCGACTCCACGGGACTCAACGTCCTGCTCGGCGCGCGGCTGAAGGCGGAGGCCGCGGGGGGCGGTGTGCATCTGGTGGCCATGCAGCCGGTGGTGGCCCGTGTGTTCGAGATCACGGGGGCCGAAGCGGTCTTCACCCTGCACGACACGCTTGCGGCCGCCCTGGCCGACGAGTCCGACTGAGCTGGTTCTTGTCCGGCCGTCGGCGGGTTTCGTGCGCCTCGCGGGACGGGCGTTTTCGCCCCGTCCCGTGTTTCGTGCCGAATACAGGGGTGTTCGGAGCGCCCGGTCGGGCAGGAGAGACCCTGAGTCTGCTGTGTACGACTTTCCTGACCAAGACTTTGAAATTGTGAACTGGTGGATCGGTGAGGTGAAGCGCTGATGAGCACCACCCGGCCCTACTCGCCGGGCGACCGCGGTCCGGAGTCCGGCGGCGCTTCCGGGGAGTCCGAGGGGGGCGTGCCCGCGGGGCAGGCCGCCGTGATGGGCGCTCCCGTGCCCGTGCCCGCGGGAACGGCCCCGTCCGGGACCGCGGCTCCGGCCCCGCCCGGACCCGCCTCCGGGGGCGGGCGACAGGTCCGTCTGCTGAACTTCGAGGACGCGAGCGGGGTCGTCCCGCTCGCCCGTGACTTCACCCGCGAAGCGCTGTACGCGTGGGGCTGGCTGCCCTCCGCCACCGCGGACCAGCGGGCCGCCGCCGAGGACGTACTGCTCGTGGTGTCCGAGCTGGTCACCAACGCCTGTCTGCACGCCGAGGGGCCGGACGAGCTGCGGATCACCTGTGAGAAGAAGGTGATCCGGCTGGAGGTCTCCGACCGCGGTACCGGCCAGCCGGCGCCGCGCACACCGCACCGGGCCGGACGCCCCGGCGGACACGGCATGTTCATCGTGCAGCGGCTGTGCCTGGACTGGGGCGTGGTACGGACGCCGGGAGTGGCCGGCAAGCGGGTGTGGGCGGAGCTGGGGGCACCGGCCTAGTCCGGGTTCGCCTTTCCCTGGTTCCCCCGGCCCGCGTTCGCGTTGCCCCGGTCCGGGATCGCGACTCCCGCCGGCGCGTCGCTGCGGCCGTAGTGGTGGGTCGTGAACATGTACACGAGCCCCACCGCCACCACGATGCCGCCGCTGAGCAGCACGATCCAGTTGTCGTACCAGGGGACGTCCGGCGTGCGCGGCCAGGAGATGTTGATGATGGCGAAGAGGCCGTAGGCGAGCGCCCCGGCGTTCACCAGCAGGCCCCAGCGGCCCAGCCGGAACTCGCCGCTCGGCCGCCAGCCCTTGAGGCGGGCCCGCAGCGCGGCGAGGACGACCATCTGGAACGCCGCGTAGATGCCGAGGATCGCGAACGAGACGATCTTGGTGAGGGCGTCCGTGGAGATCAGCGAGCCCACGGCGATCAGGGCCGGGATGACGGCGGCGAGCAGCAGGGCGTACTCGGGCACCGCGCGCTTCGGTGAGAACTTCCGCAGCAGCTTGTGGCCGATGATCATCTCATCCCGGGCGTACGAGTAGATCAGCCGTCCCGCCGCGGCCTGGAGGCTGACCGTGCAGGACAGGAACGAGATCAGGACCACGGCCATCACCAGCCGCGCGCCGGTCTCCCCGAGCGCGTCGAAGAGCACCCGGACCACCGGGTCGCTGTCCTCGCCCGAGATCACCGCCCGGTAGTCCACGACCGCCAGCAGCAGTGTCAGGCAGGTGAACGTCGCCGCCGCCCCGCCGACGTAGATGGTGCGTCGCATCGCCTTGGGGATGACCTTGCCGGGATGCGCCACCTCCTCCGCTACGTCCCCGCATGCCTCGAAACCGTAGTACTGGTAGAAGCCGATGATCGCCGCCCCCAGGAAGACGGGCAGGTAGGAGCCGTCGCCGGCGGCGCCGTAGTCGTCGAAGAGCACGTCGAGGCCGTGGAAGCGGTGCGTGGTGAGCAGGATGACGCCGACGGCGAGTGCGCCGATCAGCTCCGCGCTGAAACCGATCAGCGCGGCCCACGACAGGGCCTTGGTGCCCGCGTAGTTGATGAGCACCGCGATGACGATCAGGGCGATCGTGCACAGCACCGTGGTGTGCACGGTGGCGTCGTAGCCGAGCAGGATGGCGATGTAGGGCCCGGCACCGTAGGCGACCGAGGTGATCGTGACGAGCAGCGCCCACAGGTACACCCACCCGGTCATCCACGCCCAGCGCTTGCCCCACAGCCGCCGCGCCCACGGGTAGACCCCGCCCGCGATCGGGTACTGCGCGACGACCTCGCCGAAGACCAGGGCGACGAGGAACTGACCGCAGCCCGCCAGCACGAACGCCCAGATCATCGGCGGGCCGCCGTCGGCGAGGGCCGTGCCGAAGAGGGTGTACGTGCTCACGACCGGGGACAGATAGGTGAAGCCGAGGGCGAAGTTCGCCCACGGACCCATCTCCTTGCGGAACTCCGACTCGCCTTCCTGGGGGCCGGCGTCCGCGGCGCCGCCCGGCGTCGCTGGGTGGGTCACCGTGCCTGTCCTTCCGTCGTCAGCGGACGCGGGGCGGGCCGGGCGGTGATGAGGTCCGCCGCGCGTTCGGCGGCGAGCAGCACCGTGACCATCGGGTTGATCGTCGGCATCGTGGGGAAGACGGACGCGTCCACGATGCGCAGCCCGTCGTGCCCGCGCAGCCTGAGCTGCGGGTCGAGCACCGCGAACGGATCGTCGTCGGCGCCCATCCGGCAGGTCCCCGCCGGGTGGTACACGGTGTGCGCGGCGTGGCGCCCGTACGCGGACAGGTCCGCGTCCGACGTCACGTCCGGGCCGGGGGCCACCTCGCGCAGCAGCCAGTCGCTGAGCGGGGCGGTGGCCGCCACCTCGCGGGCGATCCGCAGACCGTCGACGATGGTGCGCTCGTCGTGTCCGTCCGGGTCGGTGAAGTAGCGGAAGTCCAGGGCCGGTTTGACCTCCGGGGCGGCGCTGGTCAGCCACATGCGGCCGACGGAACGGGCGCGCGGGACGTTCGGGGTCATGCAGACGCCGTGCTGCGGGGCCGGGTAGCCCAGCCGTTCGGTGTTGACCGTGAACGGCACCTGGTAGAAGTGGAACATCAGGTCCGGGCGGGGGCCGCCCGCCGGGTCGCGGCGTACGAAGAGGCCGGCGTCGGAGTCCATGGCCGAGTTGGGCGGCAGCGGTCCGCGGGTCTCCCACACGATCACCGACTCGGGGTGGTCCAGCAGGTTCTCGCCCACGCCGGGCAGGTCCGCGCGGACCTCGATGCCCAGGTCGCGCAGGTGGTCGGCGGGGCCGATGCCGGAGAGCATGAGCAGCCGCGGCGTGTCGATGGCCCCGGCGCACAGCAGGACCTCCGCCTCGGCCTCCAGGGTCGACAGGGAGCCGTCGGGGTTGCGGACCTGGACGCGGGTGAAGCGGCCCTCGCTGTCGGGCAGCAGCCGGTACGCCCAGGTCTCCAGACGCAGCGTCAGGTTCGGCCGGTCCAGTACGGGGTGCAGGTAGGCGACCGAGGCCGAGGAGCGGATGTTGGTCTCCGGGTCGTACGCCAGGGAGAAGAAGCCGGCGCCGTCGGTGAAGGGACGGGCGTTGAAGTCCTCCACGACCGGGACACCGAGCCGGGAGGCGGCGGCGGTGACGAAGTCCTGGGCGATCGGGTTGCGGTCGGCGGCGCCGACGGGAACGATCGTGTTCTGCAGCCGTTGCCGGTACGGCAGGATCGTGTCGGGTCCCCAGCCGTCGCAGCCGCGGGCCGCCCACTCGTCGAGGTCCTCCGGGAACGGCAGGAAGCTGATCAGCGTGTTGTGCGAGGAGCAGCCGCCGAGCACGCGGGCGCGGGAGTGCAGGATGTGCGAGTTGCCGCGCGGCTGTTCCACGGTGGTGTAGCCGTAGTCGAACTCGGAGCCGAGCAGGTTGATCCAGTTGCGCAGCCGCAGAATGCGCTCGTCGCCGACGTCGCTGGGACCTCCTTCCACCACGCACACCCGGCAGGCCGGGTCCTCGCTCAGCCGCGCGGCCAGCACCGAGCCCGCCGTGCCGCCGCCGATGATCACGTAGTCGTAGGTCGTCGTCTCGTCGTCCATGCGTCGCCCTCTCTCGCCCTGTCCGGTCAGCCCTTGAACCAGCCGGAAGGGGCCGGCCGCAGGTTCTGGTAGATGTGCTTGGCCTCCTGGTACTCGCGCAGCCCGGTGGGCCCGAGCTCCCGGCCGAACCCGGAGCGGCCGAAGCCGCCCCACTCCGCCTGGGGCAGGTAGGGGTGGAAGTCGTTGATCCAGACGGTGCCGTGCCGCAGCCGTCCGGCAACCCGCTGGGCGCGGGACGCGTCGCTCGTCCAGACGCCGCCGGCCAGGCCGTACCGCGTGTCGTTGGCGAGTTCCACGGCCTCGTCCTCGGTGCGGAAGCGTTCCACCGTGACGACGGGCCCGAAGACCTCCTCCTGCACGATGCGCATGGAGCGGTCGCAGTCGGCGTAGATGGTGGGCAGCAGGAAGAAGCCGCGGGAGAGGTCCGGGTCGTCCGGCCGGGTGCCGCCGCAGACCAGGCGGGCGCCCTCGGCGCGGGCGATCTCCAGATAGCTCTCGACCTTCGCGCGGTGCTCCGCCGAGCTGAGCGGCCCGCTCTCGGTCGCCGGGTCCAGGCCACTGCCCAGCCGGATGGCCCGCGCGCGGGCGGCCAGCCGCTCCACGAACCGGTCGTGCAGCTCGTCCTGCACGATCAGCCGCGAGCCGGCCGAGCAGACCTGCCCCGAGTGCAGGAACGCGGCGTCGAGCGCGTAGTCGAGGGCGGCGTCGAAGTCGCAGTCGGCGAAGACCACGTTGGGGTTCTTGCCGCCGAGCTCCAGCGCGAGGTTCTTCACGCTCGGCGCGCACGCCTCCATGATCCGGCGCCCGGTGGCCAGGCCGCCGGTGAAGGAGACCAGGTCCACGTCCTCGTGGGCGGACATCGCCGCGCCCACGGTGGAGCCGGGGCCGAGCACCAGGTTGGCGACGCCGGGCGGCGCCCCCGCCTCGGCGATCAGGCGGATCATGTGGATCGTGGACAGCGGGGTCGTCTCGCTGGGCTTGAGCACGAACGTGTTGCCCGCGGCCAGGGCCGGGGCGACCTTCCAGGACGCCTGGAGCATCGGGTAGTTCCACGGCGCGATCAGCGCGCAGACCCCGATGGGGTGGTAGGTGACCCGGCTGAGCACGTCGGGGCCCACGTCCACGACCCGGCCGCCGTCCTTGTCGGCGATCTCGGCGAAGTAGCGGAACGCGTTGGAGACGTCCTCCACGTCGATCCGCGCCTCTTTGAGGGTCTTGCCGGTGTCCAGCGACTCGACGTGGGCGATCTCCTCCTGGTCGCGCAGCAGGAAACGAGACACCCTCAGCAGCACGTCGGCCCGCTCGCGGGTGGGCGCCGACGCCCAGTCGCCCCGGTCGAAGGCGCGCCGGGCGGCCCGTACGGCGAGGTCGACGTCGGCCTCGTCCGCCTCGTCGACCTGCTGCACGACGGACGCGTCGAACGGGTTGACCACGTCCCGTCGCGCTCCGCCCACGGCGCCGGTCCACTCTCCGTCGACGAACAGTTCCGACATCGCGGCTCCCTCGCTCTCGTACCCGTCCGGTGCCGCGACGTCTCGGCGGCGCGGCACACGCCGCCCACCAACATCGTCCGTTCGGCTCGCATCGGCCACGTGGACGCACCGGGGGAGGGAGGGGCGGGCGGGGATCAGACCTGGTTGGGCTAGAGAGAGGTCGCCGCGGCGGCCGTCGGGCGCCCGGCCGAAGTGCTCGGCGATCGCCTCAAGACCGCGCCGACGCCACCGGCCAGTGCCGCAGCGCCGCGCGCAGGCCCTCGGGGTCCGGGGAGTCGGCCGCCCAGGCGATATGGGCGTCGGGGCGGATCAACAAGGGTCCGGTCAGGTTCCCGGCGGGAGCGGCGAGACGCAGCCACTCCGTCTCCGGTACCGGCCGGCCATGGGCGACCAGCACGAACCGGCCGTCGCGCAGCACCTCGTACAGCCGTCGCCCGCCCGAGAGACGGAGGCCGGGGACCCGACGTATGCCTCCTTGGAGTTCTCCTCCCACCAGGCGGCGAACCTGGGGTCGGTGTGCTTGGCGGCATTGAACGCCTTGCGCAGCGCGGGCAGCGACCACGGCCGCCACTGCGTCAGCCCGGCCTCGGGGACGCCGTAGGACTCCTCCCTACGCGGCACGCGCGGCGCCGCAGTGCGAGCGCAACGCGGCCTCCTGCACGGCGTTCGGGTCCAGGGCGAACCGGAACGCCTGCACCACGAACCCGGGCTGCGGCCGGAACCTTTTCACCCCTCGGCCTCGCCGGTCGCCATGGCCACCGCGCGGGCAGCCCGGTGCTTCGCCGCCCGTCGCCCGTACAGATGCGCGCACATCGACGTGGCTTTCACCACCTTGAGTGCGGCGACGTTCCGGGTCACCCACGCGGCGATGTCACGGGTGGGCGAACCGGGGGTGAAGAGTGCGGCCACGCCCATCTCGCGGAGTGCCGGGATGTCGGCCTGCGGGATGATGCCGCCGCCGAAGACGGTGATGTCCCGTGCGTCGGCCTCGTCGAGGAGCCTGAGGACCTCGGCGAAGAGCGTCATGTGGGCGCCGGAGAGCACCGACAGGCCGATGCCGGCGGCATCCTCCTGGACGGCGGTGTCCACGATCTGGCGCGGCGTCTGGTGGAGCCCCGTGTAGATGACCTCGATCCCCGCGTCCCGCAAGGCGCGAGCGATGACCTTCGCTCCTCGGTCGTGCCCGTCGAGGCCGGGCTTGGCGATCACGACCCGGATCGGCGTGTCCATCGGATTCCCCCTGTCTTCTGCTGTGCTGTTGCGATGCCTCAGGTGGTCGCGGGGCTGTAGGTGCCCCAGATCTCGCGGAGCGCGTCGCAGACCTCGCCGACGGTGGCGCGGGCCCTGAGGGCGTCCTTCATCGGGTGGAGGATGTTGTCGGTGCCTTCCGCGGCCTTCCTCAGGGCGGCCAGGGCCGTGTCGACGGCCTGCTGGTCGCGTTCGGCGCGGAGCTTCGCGAGGCGTTCGGCCTGCTGGGCCTCGATGGCCGGGTCGACGCGCAGCGGCTCGTAGGGCTCCTCGACGTCGATGGTGTGGCGGTTGACGCCGACGACGACGCGCTCGCCGGAGTCGGTCTCCTGGGCGATCCGGTACGCGGAGCGCTCGATCTCGTCCTTCTGGAAGCCGCGCTCGATGGCGTGGACCGCGCCGCCCAACTCCTCCACCTTGGCCATCAGCTCCAGGACGGCGGCCTCGATGTCGTCGGTCATCCTCTCGACGACGTAGGAGCCGGCGAAGGGGTCGACGGTGGCGGTCACGTCGGTCTCGTAGGCGAGGACCTGCTGGGTGCGCAGGGCGAGGCGCGCCGACTTGTCGGTGGGCAGCGCGATGGCCTCGTCGAAGGAGTTGGTGTGCAGCGACTGGGTGCCGCCGAGGACGGCGGCGAGGCCCTGCACGGCGACGCGGACCAGGTTGACCTCGGGCTGCTGGGCGGTGAGCTGCACGCCGGCGGTCTGGGTGTGGAAGCGGAGCATCAGCGACTTGGGGTTCTGCGCGCCGAACTCCTCCCTCATCACCCGGGCCCAGATCCGGCGGGCCGCACGGAACTTGGCGACCTCCTCCAGGATCGTCGTACGGGCCACGAAGAAGAAGGACAGGCGGGGCGCGAAGTCGTCGACGTCCATGCCGGCCGCGACCGCCGTGCGCACGTACTCGATGCCGTCCGCCAGGGTGAAGGCGATCTCCTGCGCGGGCGAGGCACCGGCCTCGGCCATGTGGTAGCCGGAGATCGAGATGGTGTTCCACTTCGGGATCTCGGCCCGGCAGTACTTGAAGATGTCCGCGGCCAGCCGCAGCGAGGGCTTGGGCGGGAAGATGTACGTCCCGCGCGCGATGTACTCCTTCAGCACGTCGTTCTGGATCGTGCCGGTGAGCTGGTCCGCGCTCACCCCCTGCTCCTCGCCGACGAGCTGGTACATCATCAGCAGCAGCGCGGCGGGGGCGTTGATGGTCATCGACGTCGAGACCTTGTCCAGCGGAATGCCGTCGAACAGGACCCGCATGTCGTCGACCGAGTCGATGGCC
This sequence comes from Streptomyces sp. NPDC058534, assembly GCF_042717365.1. NCBI lineage: Bacteria > Bacillati > Actinomycetota > Actinomycetes > Kitasatosporales > Streptomycetaceae > Streptomyces > Streptomyces sp. NPDC058534. The sequence goes on along the minus strand of NZ_JBHXNW010000016.1, from coordinate 34,655 downwards.
ACGCCGACCTTGCCGACCTCGCCGTGCGCGATAGGGGCGTCGGAGTCGTGGCCCATCTGGGTGGGCAGGTCGAAGGCGACCGACAGGCCCATGGTGCCGTTGGCGATCAGCTGCTTGTAGCGGGTGTTGGACTCCACGGCCGTGCCGAAACCGGCGTACTGGCGCATCGTCCACGGCCGGCCCGTGTACATCGACGGGTACACGCCCCGGGTGAAGGGGTACTTCCCCGGCTCGCCCAGCTTCTCCGCGGGTTCCCAGCCCGCCAGGGCGTCCGGCCCGTAGACCGGTTCGACGAGCAGCCCCGACTCCGACTCGCGCGACATGCGTAATCCCCCGTCTTCCACCGAGTGTCTACTGGCCGTGCCCCGGTCAGGACCGGACATCGAGGACGTACTTGCCCGTGGACGCCCTGGTCTCCAGGAGTTCGTGCGCGCGTGCCGCTTCGGACAGCGGCAACACGGTCACGTCCACGCGGACGCCGCCCGTGGCGACCTCCGTCAGGGACCGCTCCAGGTGGGCGCGGAGCAGCTCCGGCGCGCGGCCGGCGACGCCGCCCAGGTTGTATCCGGCGAGGGAACTGTTCGTGTACCAGGGATGGTTGCCCTCGAAGGTGACGTCCTCGGCCGCCGCGTTGCCGAAGATGACGTGCCGGCCGAAGGCGGCCAGGAGCCCGGTCACGGACGACCGGAACGCGCCACCGACGGAGTCCAGGACCAGGTCCGCGCCCGCGCCCCCGGTGCGCTCGGCGACCTCCTGCTCCAGCTCCTCGTACGACACGACGCTGTCGTAGCCGAAGCCGCGCGCGTACTCCGCCTTCACGGGGGAGCTGGTCACGCCGATGACCGTGCCCGCGCCGAGCGAGCGGGCCAGCTGTGCCGCGGCCGTACCGACGCCGCCCGCCGCGGCGAGGACGACCACGGTCTCTCCCTTGGCGAGGTGGCCGGCGGAGGTGAGCACACCGAGGGCGGTGGTGACGTTGCACAGGGCGCCGGCCGCCACGGCTCCGTCCAGACCGGCGAGCTCCCCGTCCAGGTGGATCACGTGCTCGGCGCCGACGGCGACCACCTCGGCGTTGCCGCCGCCGCCCAGGGTGAGCGCGGCGACCCGTTCGCCGGGCTCGAAGCCGGTGACGCCCTCGCCCACGGCGCGTACGGTGCCGACCGCCTCAAGGCCGGGGAAGTGCGGCAGGCCGACCGGGAACTGGCCGCGGCGGAACATCTCTTCGGCGAAGTTCACGCCCGCGTACTGGACGTCGACGGTGATCTGGCCGGCCTCGGGGGCGGGCGCGTCGACGTCCCCGACGGTGAGGACGGACGGGGCGCCGAAGGCGTCGAAGCGGACGGTGCGCATACGACTGCCGGAGGCCGTGGGGGTCGGGGCGGTGTTCGTCATCGGATTCCCGTCTGGCTGAGGTGGGTGGTGGGGCCGTGGCCGGTGAGCAACCGGGTGTCGTCCGGGCAGAGACCGGTGACCATGCGGAGGGAGCCCTCCATGCTCGTGGGGCTCGCGGTCGGCGCGTCCGCGCGTCCCGGGCCGTCCGCGAGCAGGGTGTCACCGGTGGCGAGCAGGGGAGCGTCACCGCTGTCGAAGCGGAACATCACCGAGCCGCTGGTGTGGCCCGGCGTGTGCAGCACCGTGACGGTGCCGGCGGAGAAGGTCAGTTCACCGCCCAGTTCGGGGAGTTCGCGGACCTCGTCGGGCTCCTGGTCGGGGTGGCCGACGAGCAGCTCGCGGGGGAACGAGTCGGGCAGTCCCTTGGCGGGAGCGCCGAGTTGATAGCGGTCGGCCGGGTGGATCCAGGCCGGGACGCCGTAGTGCCGGGCGAGCGGCACGGCGTCCCAGGTGTGGTCCATGTGGCCGTGCGTGATCAGGATGGCCTCGGGTTCGAGGCGGTGGGCGCGGACGGCCCGCAGGACCGCCTCGCGGGAGCCGTGTCCGGGGTCGACGACGAGGCAGGGGTTTCCCGGTCCCGCGGCGACGATGTGGACGTTCGTTCCGAACTTGCCGGTGGCGGCGGACAGCACGAGCATGACGCGACTTTGACTGAGTCTTCGGTCATATGTCAATCGTCGTAGGTGTCACAGAACCCTGACTCAAGTCTGCCCTATAGTGACGTCGGCCGCCGGTCGCCCACACCCGGGCACCGGCATCCGCCGCCCGTACATCCGCCGCCCGTACATCCGTCGTCCCAACAGGGAGTTCGTCCGTGAAGGCCATCGCCATCCAGCGCTACGGAGGACCGGAGGTCCTGGAACTCATGGACCTCCCCGAGCCGCGCCTCGGCCCGGACGTCGTGCTCGTCCGGGTACGGTACGCGGGCGTCAATCCCGCCGACTGGAAGATCCGCGAGGGCTACATCGACGACTGGTTCGAGTCCCAGTTCCCCATGGTGATGGGCTGCGACCTGTCCGGTGTGGTCGAACGGACCGGCCTCGGCGTCACCGAGTTCGCCCCCGGCGACGAGGTGGTCGGCTACGTCCGCGCCGACCACATGCAGCGTGGTACGTACGGCGAACTCGTGGCCGCGCCCGTCCGGACCCTCGCGCACAAGCCGCGCTCCCTCGACGCGCGGGAGGCGGCCGGACTGCCGGCCGCCGGCCTCACCGCGTACCAGGCACTCCGCCGCCACCTGGAGATCGTCGTCGGCGACGTGCTGCTCGTCCACGCGGCGGCCGGCGGGGTCGGCTCGCTCGCCGTCCAGATCGGCCGGGCCCTCGGAGCCCGCGTCATCGGTACGGCCGGCGCGCGCAATCACGACTTCCTCCGGTCGCTCGGCGCGGAGCCGGTGACCTACGGCCCAGGGCTCGCCGACCGGGTGCGCGCGCTGGCCCCGGAGGGTGTCGACGCCGTCTTCGACCTCATGGGCGGGGACACCCTGGCCGGTTCGCCTGCGCTGCTGCGGCCGGGCGGGCGGCTCGCCTCCATCTCCGGTGACGTGACGGGGCTCGGCGGACGCTACGTCTTCGTCCGCCCCGACCCGCGCGATCTGGCCGAGCTGGTGGCGATGGCGGACCGCGGCGAGGTACGGGTCCACGTGAGCGCCGAGTTCCCGCTCGCCGACGCGGCCAGGGCCCATGAGCTCGTGCAGACCGGCCATGTACGCGGCAAGGTCGTCCTCGCGGTCGAAACGACCTGAACCGGCGCGTCCCGCCGACCGAAAGAAGGGCGCCCCCCCCCCCGGGGGGCGGGGGGCGGCCCCACGTCGACGCCGCCGCCGCGCTCCTCGTCGAGGTGATCCGCGAGGTACGCCCCCA
>NZ_JBHXNW010000016.1:22529-31391 GCF_042717365.1 Streptomyces sp. NPDC058534 | reverse complement strand
GGAGGCACCGATGACGACCGTATCCGGGGGGAAGAGTCCCGTGCGCGGGGGGGTGGCCCCCGCGGGTGAGGGCGTGCCCCCCCGGCCCGGCCGCCCCCCCCCCCCCCAACGCCGCCCGCCCCCGCCGGGGGCCCCCCTTCTCGTGTGTCCGGCGGCCTCGCGCTCGGGTGTCCGGCGGCCTCGCGGCCGGTCTTCAGCGAACCTTCAGCGGCTCTCAAGCCGACCACACGCGAGACCTCGTTCGACTGCCCCGTCATTCGCAGTTGAAACCCCAGAGGGTGCTGTGAAGGTTGATTCATGCCCCCCAGGGGCCCGCCGAAACAGACCCACGGACGAACGGAACCGGGCATGATCCTTGCTGAGCAGGAGCCGACGGAAGCGGCCCCGGCCGCGGCCGAATTCGCCTACCAGCGGCCCATGGACCGTGTCCTGGTACACCGCCGGGCCGTCATGGAGGTCTTCGTCACCGATGCCGTACGGCGCGGCGACGACGCCTTCGCCGTGGCTGTCCAGGCGCCCCGCGCACACAGCTACTACAACGACCACTCGCAACGGCCCGCGCTGCTCGACCCGCTGTTCCTCCTGGAGGCCGCCCGTCAGGCGGTCACCGTCGTGGCGCACCAGTGGCTGGACGTCACCTACGACACCTCCTTCCTGATCAGCGACTGGACCACCGAGTTCACCGATCTCGGGGCGCTGCGGGCCCGCGGCGACGCTCCGGACGAACTCGTCGTCGAGGTCACCACGCGCGACCTCAAGCGGCGCGGCACCAGGCTGCTGGCCGCCACCCTCGAGTGCGTGTTCCTGGTGGACGGCCGGCGGGCCGGGACGAGCGTGGTCGTGGCCGGATACCTCAGCCGCGACGGCTACACCGCCCACCGCGCGAAGAGCCGCGGCTCCGTCCCGCCGCTCTCCTGCGACATGCCGTCCACCCGCACCGGTACGCCCGTCGCACCCGCCCTGGTGGGCCGCGAGCGGACGGAGAACGTCGTCCTCACGGACGCGGTGCGGCACCCCGACGGCACGACCGCACTGCGCGCCGTACTCGACGTCCCGGTGCGGCACGCGGCCATGTACGACCACCCCCTGGACCACGTACCGGCGATGGCCCTGATGGAGGCGGCGCGCCAGGCCGCGGTCCTCGCCGCGGGCGGACCCGGCGAACAACGCTACGCCCGCGCCTTCGGCGCCACGTTCCGCCGGTTCGTGGAGTTGGACAGCCCCGTCACGGTCTCCGTCACGCCCTCCGGCGGCGAGCGCCTCACCGTCGACTTCCGGCAGGACGGGGAGTCGGTCTGCACGGCCGACATCGAGGTCGCGGCCCTCCCGGTGCCCGACACGGACGGCAGGTGACGGCCCGTGCGACTGGACTCACCCCTCGGCCTGTCGGCGACGGCCTGGTACCCGGACGGCATCCAGACGGCCGAAGAGGCCGTGGCCGCAGGTGACATCGACGCCCGGACCGCGCGCGAGCTCGGCTACACCTCACTCCCGGTCAGCGAGGACACCGCGCCGCCGGACATGGCCGTCGAGGCCGCGAACCGGCTCTTCGCGCTCTGCGGCGCCCGCCCCGACGCGCTCTCCCTGGTGCTGCACGCGAGCGTCCACCATCAGGGCCACGACGCCTGGTCCGCCCCGCACTACATCGCCCGCCGGATCGGCGCCGACCGCGCCGTACCGATCGGGCTGCTCCAGCAGTGCAACGGCGGCGCCATCGGCATCGAACTGGCCGCGAGCCGGCTCCAGGGCGACCCGGCCGCCGGTCCCGCCCTGGTCACGACCGCCGACCGCTTCCTGATGCCGAGCTGGCACCGCTGGCTCAGCGACTACGGGATGGCGGCCGGCGACGCGGCCACCGCCGTTCTCGTCCACCGCACCGGCCCCGCGACGGCACCCGGGTCGGCGCACGCCTTCCCCCCTGACCTGCTGCTGCACTCACTCGCCACCCGGACGGCCGCCGAACTGGAGGTGATGCACCGTGGCGACGACGAGCTCAACGCGACGCCGATGGGGCACAGCCCGATGATCGACGTGCGGCGCACCAAGCGCGCCTTCATCAAGGCGTACGGCGTCGAGTTCTTCGTGGAAACGGCCGCCGACCGCATCCGTGCCGTCGTCGAGGAGGCCCTGGCCGACGCCGGGCTCACCGGTGACGATTCGCGGCTGCACTACGCCGTGATCCCCCGCCTGGGCAACAAGGCGATGAACGAGGCATACCTTCCGCCGCTGAAGGACGTCACCTCCGCGGAGGTGCTCGACCTGGGCCGGGCCACCGGGCACGTGGGGGCCGGCGACCTGAACGCGTCCCTCGCCGACCTGGCCCGCTCGGACCTGCTGAGACCCGGGGCCCATGCCCTCGTGCTCAACGGCGGCGGCGGATTCACCTTCACCGCGGCCGTGGTCAGCAAGCGCTGACCTCCCGCACCCGTGCCGCTTCATTCCTCTTCGTTCCTCTTCAATCCACAACACCCCGACTCCCAAGGAGAACCACCATGTCCGCGTTTCAGGACCGTCTCTTCGCCCTCGTCTCCGAGAAGCTCGGCATGACCGCCGAGGAACTCGACACCACCTCCACCTTCGACCACCTCGACCTGGACTCGCTCGCGCTGATCGAACTCAGCGTCATCGTCCAGAAGGAGTTCGGCGTCCAGATCGACGAGACGGCGCTGACCTCGGAGAACACCTTCGCCGACATCCTCGCCGAGATCGACGGCAAGGTCGCGGTGGCCTGATGACCGGCATACCGACGCAGCGCCCGGGCGGGCGCACGAAACGCTTCGACGTGGCGGTCACCGGTGTCGGGCTGGTCACGCCGGCCGGCCTCGGCGTCGAGGCCAACTTCGCGCGGGTCTGGTCGGGTGAGTCCACCGCGGCCACCGACCCCGACCTCGCCGGCCTGCCCGTCGACTTCGCCTGCCGCGTACCGGACTTCGACGCGGGCGCCCTTCTCGGGCGGCGCAGCGCCGTCCGCATGGACCCGATCAGCCACTTCGGCGTGGTCGCCGCCCGGCAGGCCGTCGAGGACGCCGGGCTCGACCCGGCCGCGTGGGACGGACCCCGCGTCGGCGTGGTGGTCGGCACCTCGCTCGGTGGCTGGTCCACCGTCGAACGCGAGAACGCCAACCACCTCGCCGACGGACCCGAGTTCGTCTCGCCGCTGCTCATGGTGATGGGCCCGGTCAACATGACCGCCGGCTACATCGCCATGGACCTCAAGGCACTCGGTCCCAACCAGGTCGTGTCGACCGCCTGCGCCTCCGGCAACACGGCGATCGGGTACGCCCGCACGCTCCTGGAGTCCGGCGTCTGCGACATCGTCCTGGCCGGCGGTGCCGAGGCCGCGATGTCCCCGACCGCCATGGCCAGCCTCGCCCGGGCGGGCGCGCTGTCCACCCGGCGCGACGACCCGGCGTCCGCCTCCCGCCCCTTCGACGCCGACCGCGACGGGTTCGTCGCCGGCGAGGGCGCGGCGATGCTCGTCCTGGAGCGGGTCGAGGACGCGCGTGCGCGCGGCGCCCGCACCAGAGCCCTGGTCTCCGGCTTCGGCGCCTCGGCCGACGGCCACCACGCGTCGGCGCCCGACCCGACCGGCGGCGGTGCCGAGCGGGCCATCCGGGCGGCGCTCGCCGACGCCCTGGTCGACACCTCCGAGGTCGACCACGTCAACGCGCACGGCACGTCGACCCCGCTCAACGACATCACCGAGGCCGGGATGCTTCGCCGGGTCTTCGGCGAGAAGCCCGCCGTCACCTCCACCAAGGGGGTCGTCGGCCATCTGCTGGGCGCCGCCGGAGCCGCCGAGGCGGTGTACACGGTGCTCGCCGTGGAGCGGCGCCTCGTTCCGCCGACGGCCAACCTGAGCAGCCTGGACCCGGGCATCGGGTTGGACGTGGTGGCCAAGGAGGCCCGGCCGATGGAGATCGGCGCGGCGGTGAACGACTCGTTCGGCTTCGGCGGTCAGAACGCCGTGATCGTGGTGACCCCGGCATGACGGGTACGCCCGGCCCCTCGGGCCGCTCCGTCCTCGTCACCGGTGGCAACCGCGGCATCGGCCTGGCCGTCGCCCGGTCGCTCGCCGCGCGCGGCGACCGGGTGGCCGTCACCCACCGCACCGGCGAACCTCCCGAGGGGCTGCTGGGGGTGCGCTGCGACGTCACCGACGAGTCCCAGGTGGAACGCGCCTTCAAGGAGGTCGCGGCCGCCCAGGGCGCTGTGGAGGTGCTCGTCGCCAACGCCGGCATCACCCGGGACGGGCTGCTGCTCGCCCTCGACGCGGACGACGTCGACACCGTCCTCGACACGAACCTGCGGTCGGTCATCCGGGTCGCCAAGCACGCGGCCCGGGGCATGCTCGGCGGGCGCTGGGGCCGGCTGGTGCTGATCTCCTCGGCCGTCGCGTTCACCGGCTCGCCGGGCCAGACGAACTACACCGCCGCCAAGGCCGGCCTCGTCGGTCTCGCCCGCTCCCTCGCCTGGGAGCTCGGCAGCCGCTCCATCACCGTCAACGTCGTCGCCCCCGGGCTCGTCCAGACGGACATGCTGCGCGACGTACGGCCGGCCCGCATGGACCAGTACCTGGCGATGACGCCGCTGGGCCGGGCCGGCACCGCCGACGAGGTGGCCGCCGCCGTGCGGTTCCTCACCGGCGAGGAGGCGTCGTACATCACCGGCGCCGTGCTGCCGGTCAGCGGTGGGCTCGGTATGGGGCACTGAGGCCCCGCACGCACCCACCACCATTCACGAAGCGCAGGGAAGGTAACCATGCCCGTCGGTGTCCTGTCGATCGGCTCCTACACACCCGACAAGGTGATCGACAACCAGCAGATCAGTGCCTGGACGGGGATGCCCGAGTCCTGGGTGAGCGAACGGACCGGCGTCCTCACACGGCGGTACGCCGAGCCCGGCACGGCCACGTCCGACCTCGCCCTGCACGCGGCCCGGGAGGCGCTGGAAGGCGTCTCGGGTGAGGTCCGCGAGCGGCTCGGCGCGCTGGTCGTGGCCACCAGCACCCCGGACGTGCCGCAGCCGTCGACCGCGGCGATCCTCCAGCACAAGCTGGGGCTCTCCATCCTGCCCGCCTTCGACATCAACGCCGTCTGCAGCGGCTTCCTCTACGGCCTCTCGGTCGCCGAAGGACTGCTGCGGGCAGGCCGGCACGGGGAGTACGTGCTCCTGGTCGGCGCCGACATGTTCTCCACGATCATGGACAGGACCGACCGGCGCACGGTGAGCCTCTTCGGCGACGGCGCGGGCGCGGCCCTGCTCGGTGAGGTGCCCGAGGGCTACGGTCTGCAGTCGGTGCGCCTGGTCACGGACGGGGAGTTCCACCACTACGTAGGCGTGGAGGGCGGTGGCACCCGGACGCCGCTCGACGCCGAGGCACGCGAGGCGGGCAAGCACTACTTCCGGATGGACGGCCGCGCGGTGCGTGACTACGCCCTGTCGGTGCTGGCCAAGCTGACCGCCATGACGCTCGACGACTGCGGGCTGGCCCTGGAGGACATCGACCGGTTCGTCTTCCACCAGGCCAACACCAGGCTTCTGGAGACCTTCGTGGCGGACGCGGGCATCGACCCGGACCGCGTCGCGTACACCGCGCCGCACCTGGGCAACACGGTCGCCGCTTCGGTGCCGCTCACCCTGCACGCCACGCACCGCGAGCGGCCGCTGCAGCGCGGTGAACGGGTCCTGATGGCGTCGGTCGGCGGCGGCATGACCGCGGGCGCGGCACTCCTGACCTGGTACTGACGGCCCGACCCCCACACGCACACCACACGCAGCATCGGATGGAGAAGCATGAGGCTCGACGGACAGACGGCCGTCATCACCGGCGGCACGCGGGGCCTGGGGCGGGCGATCGCCGGGGCTTTCCTCGCGGAGGGGGCGTCGGTCGTGGTCGCCGCGCGCAACCCGTACGACATCAAGGAACTCGCCGACGACCACGACGGCCGGCTGCTCTTCCACCACACCGACGTCACCGACGAGAACTCGGTGGCCGAGCTGACCGCCGCCGCGGTCGAGACGTTCGGCGGTGTCGACGTCCTCGTCAACAACGCCGGTGTCAGCCGCGACGGCAAGATCGCCCGGCTGTCGGTGGCGGACTGGAACACCACGCTCGCCACCAATCTGACCGGTGTCTTCCTCTGCACCCGCGCGGTGATCGGCCCCATGGTCGCCCGGCGCGAGGCGACCGGCATCGGCGGCCGCATCATCAACGTGTCGTCCTGCGTCGCCGGCCGGGCGGCGATCGGCGCCGCCGCCTACAGCGCGAGCAAGGCCGCCGTGGAGATGTTCACCCGGACCTCCGCGGCCGAACTCGCCCCCAAGGGCATCACCGTCAACTGCCTTTCGCCCGGCTACATCGACGAGGGCATGGGCAAGGAGCTGGCCTCCAACGAACGCGCCTGGGAGAGCTACCGCGGCCGTCTGCTCTCCGGGCGCCTCGGCCGTCCCTCCGAGATCGGAGCGACCGCCGTGTTCCTCGCCTCGCAGGACAGCTCGTACGTCAACGGCAGCGTGGTCGAGGTCAACGGAGGTCTGATGTGGGCGGCCTGACGGACGCGCGGGCCGGCCGGCCCGTTCTCGTCGTCGGCGCCGGCCCCGTCGGGCTGGTCGTCGCCTGCGAACTGCTCCAGCAGGGAATCCCGGTACGCGTCGTGGACGCCGGCCGCGGACGCACCGCGCACTCCCGCGCGAACGTCATCTGGCCGCGCAACCTCGAACTCCTCGACCGGATCGGGGTCACCGAGGAACTGCTCGACACCGGTCACCGCCTCGCGGGCACCGCCTTCTACTCGCGAGGCCGCCGCCTGGCGACCGCCTGGATGAGCAGACTGCCCGACTCCCCCTACCCGTTTGCACTCACTCTCTCGCAGAACGACACGGAGGCGGTGCTGCGCCGACGGCTCGCCGCGCTCGGCGGACAGGTCGAGCAGGGCGTCCGGCTGACCGCCCTCCACAACGCGGCGGACGGTCCCGCCGTCAAGCTGGAGCACGAGGACGGCCGGACCGAGGAACTGGAGCCGGGCCGGCTCGTCGGCGCGGACGGCGCGCACAGCACCGTCCGCAAGGAGCTGGGCATCGGCTACGACGGACCGCCGGTCGACGTGTCGTTCGCGATCACCGACGCCCGGCTGACCACCACGCTCTCCGAGGACCTGTCGCACTACTGCTACGCGCCGAGCGGCGCCATGGTGCTCGGCCCGATGGGCGACGGCGTCCACCGCATCGCACTGAGCGTGCCGCACGACGCGTACGACGAGGACAACCCGCCGCCCCGCGAGATGTTCCAGCAGGTCGTCGACGACCGGGCGGCCGGCCGCAGCCGCGTCGAGGAGCTGCTGTGGAGCGGGTCCTTCAGGGTGCGGGTCAGGATCGCCTCCGCCTTCCGCGACGGCCGCTGCTTCCTCGTCGGCGACGCCGCCCATGTGATCAGCCCGGCCGGCGGGCAGGGCATGAACACCGGCATGCAGGACGCGTTCAACCTGGCGTGGAAACTGTCCGGCGTCCTGCGGGGGGAGTTCGGGGAGTCGATCCTCGACTCGTACGACTCCGAACGCCGCGCCGTCTCCCACGAGGTGGCCCGTTCGACGGCGCTGCTGACCAAGGCGGGCCTGGTCAACACGCCCGCGAAGGTCGCGCTGCGGGACGCGGCGTTCACGGCCGCCGACCGGACCGGTCTCTTCCAGCGCAAGCTCGCCCCGCAGCTGAGCCAGACGGCCGTCAGCTACGACGGCGACCGTCATCCCCGGCTGCCGCTGAGGGTCTCGTCGGGCCCGCTCGCGGCCCCGCGGCTGGACAGCGGCGGCTGGCCGACCATTGATCGGGACCGGCACACCGTGCTGCTGTGGCCCGGCACCCGGACCCCGCCGGCGGACTGGCGGCGGACCCGCGACCGGATCCGCCGGGAGCTTCCCGAGGGAACCCCGGTACTCGATCTGACCCGCGCCGTTCCCCGGGGCCTGGCCCGGGCGCTCGGCCCGGGGCCCGCCGTGGCGGTCGTGCGCCCCGACGGCCATCTGCTCGCACGGGTCGGTGCCGAAGGAACCCAGGACATCACGCGACTGCTCACCCGAGCGGCACACCTCAGGAGCCGGTCTTGACCACGTCCCCCTCCCTCCCTCCCCTCACCACCGACCATTCCCGCCCGGTGGTGGCGTTCTTCGACGCCGACGAGACGCTCATCGCCATGAAGACACCGTTCTCGCTGCTGCGGCACCGGATGAAGCGGGAGGGAGACGTCACCGGCGCCGCGTACGAGCGGCTGGTGGAGCCGCTGCGACGGCTGGCGGCGACCGGGGTGACACCGGTCGAGGTGGTGTCCAGGTTCTACGAGCTGTATGCCGGGGTCCCCTGGGACGACGTGGTCTCCGAGGCGCGGGAGTGGTACGCGCATCTGCGCGAGCGCGGGGCGCCGTTCATCGAGCCGACGATCGCCCGGCTGCGCCGCCACCAGGAGGCGGGCCACCACACCGTGGTCATCTCCGGCTCCTGGCCGGCGACGCTCCATCCGATCACCGACGACCTGGGCGTCGACCTGGTCCTGTGCACGGAGCCGGAACTGGACGCGGACCGGCGGATGACGGGTGCGATCCGGCATGCGATGTTCGGCCCGGCGAAGGCGGACGCGGTCCGGGAGGCGCTGGCGAAGTTCGGCGCGGACCCCGCCGACTGCCACGCGTACGGCGACGACCCGGGGGACCTGACCATGCTGAGCATGGTGGGCCACCCGGCGGTCGTCGGCGCGAATCCGCGGATGGCGGCCCACGCGGCGGAGAAGGGCTGGCCGGTCGTGGCCGGCCCCCGCCGGGCCGGGGCGACCCGCCCCCCGCGGGTGTGGGGGGGGGGGGGCGCAAGGGGGGC
>NZ_JBHXNW010000016.1:16826-22519 GCF_042717365.1 Streptomyces sp. NPDC058534 | reverse complement strand
GCCATGGGGCGGCGGGAGTGCCCGGCCCACCTTTTGGCCGGGCCCGCGCCCCCCGCGGGTTTCGTCGGGGGCGGGCCACGCGGGGGCGCCACGCCCGCGGCGCCCCTTCGGCACCGCGCCGCGGAGGGGTGTCAGCGGGCGCCCACCGCCTCCGGCAGGGCGGCGAGTTCGGCGAGGGCCTCGGGCGGCAGGGTGAGGGACCCGGCCTTCACGTTGTCCTCCAGGTAGCGGCGGGTCTTGGTGCCCGGGATGACGCCCACGTGCTCGCCCTGGGCCAGCACCCAGGCGATCGCCACCTGGGCGACGGTCGCCCCCAGGCCGTCGGCGAGGAGCCGCATCCGGTCGACGATGGCCTGGTTGGCGCTGATGGCGTCGGGCTGGAACCGCGGGATCCGGTGCCGGCCGTCGACCTTCGGCAGGTCCTGTGGGCTGTTGATCCGGCCGGACAGGAAGCCGCGGCCGAGCGGGGCGAACGCGATGAACGCGATGCCCTCGCGCCCGCAGTACTCCACCACGCCGTCCTTCAGGGCCTCCCGGCTCCACAGCGACAGCTCGCTCTGCACGGAGGCGACCGGGTGGACCGCGTGCGCCCGGCCGACCTCCTCCACCGACGCCTCGGAGAGCCCGATCGTGCCGAGCTTGCCCTCCTTCACCAGCTCCGCGAGCGCGCCCCAGCTCTCCTCGACCGGCACCTCCGGGTCGATGCGGTGCAGCTGGTACAGGTCGATGCGGTCCACGCCGAGCCTCCGCAGGCTCGCGTCGACGGCGGCGCGCAGATACTCCGGCCGGCCGTCCCGGTGACTCTTGTAGGTGGCCGGGTCGTCCACGACGAGCCCGCCCTTGGTGGCGAGCAGCGCGTCGTCGCGACGGCCCCGCAGCGCCTTGCCGACCAGCAGTTCGTTGGTGAACGGGCCGTACTGGTCGGCCGTGTCGACCAGGTCGGCGCCGAGGTCGAGCGCGTGCCGGATGACCGCGATGGACTCGCTCTCGTCCCGGCCCAGCTCGTCGTACCCCCACGACATGCCCATGCAGCCGATGCCGACGGCCGCGAAAGACCTCTGTGAGCCGCCCAGTTGGATCCTGCGCATGTTGGTGCGCACCTCTCTCCCGTAGTGCCCGTGGAGTCCTGTCCGCTCGATTCCTGTGACAGGCCCTCGCCTTCATGCAGAACTCTGCCATACGGCATTGACATGTTCTATAGTCAGGCCACTACTCTATGCCAGAGTTCTTACACATGACTGTCAACGACATAGAACAGAACAGGGGTGATTCACCGTGTCCACCGGCAACCCGCGGGCGACACTCGCCGCGGCGTGCGTCGTCGGCCCGCTGATGACCTTGGTGGTGACCGGCCCGTCCGTGGCCGTACCCGACATCGGCGCCGACCTGCACAGCTCCCTCGCCGCTGCCCAGTGGGTGGTCGACGGCTACATGCTGACCGCGTCCAGCAGCCTCGCGGCGATGGGCTCGCTCGCGGACCGCGTGGGCCACCGCAGGATGTTCACCTGGGGCATGGCCTTCTTCGCGTTCTGGATGGCCGTCTCCGGCCTCTCCAACAACATCCTGCTGCTCGACGTCTCACGCGCCATCTCCGGTTTCGGCAGCGGTGCGGCACTCGCCTCCATCACCGCGATCGTGGCCCAGGCCTTCGACGGCCCCGCCCGGGCGAAGGCGTTCGGACTGTTCGGCACCTTCCTGGGCGCGGGTCTCGCCTTCGGCCCGATGTTCGGCGGCGTCCTGGTCAACCTGTGGGGCTGGCGCTCGGTGTTCCTCGTACTCGCCGGGGTCGCCGTACTCGTCCTGCTGAGCACGCCGCTGCTGCCCCGTACGGAACCGAACCGCGGAACCCGCTTCGACTGGGCGGGCACCTTCCTCTTCGGCCTCGGCATCGCCCTGTTCGTCCTCGCCCTGGTGGAGGGGCCGGGCCGCGGCTGGACCGACCCGATCGTGCTCGCCTCGGCCGCCGGCTGCCTGGTCCTGCTCGCGGCCTTCGTGAGGGTGGAGCGCCGCTCCGAGAACCCGATGTTCGACCTGGGCCTCTTCGCCCGCCCGCAGTTCCTCGCCGTCTGCCTGGTGCCACTGGTGCTGGCGTTCAGCTTCGTCGCGCTCGTCATCGTGCTGCCGCCGTACCTGACCTCCACGAGCGGCCTGTCGGCCGTCCGGATCGGCCTGGTCCTGCTGCTGCTGACCGGACCCTCCCTGGTGATGCCCGCCATTACCGGCGTACTCGCGCAGAAGGTCTCGCAGCGCGCCCTGTTCGTCGTGCTGCTCGCCTTCTCCGCCGTCGGCGCCGCCTGGCTGACCATGGCCGAGCCGGGGGCCTCGGCCGTCGCGCTGGCCGGCCCGCTGCTCTTCCTGGGCATCGGTTACGGCATCTCACTGGGCATCCTGGACGGCGCGGCCGTGTCGGCCGTCGAGCCGGAGCGGATGGGCATGGCCGCGGGCATGTTCAACACGGTGCGGCTGACCTCGGACGCGGTCTCCATGGCCGGTCTCGGCGCTCTCGTCACCGCGCTGACCAAGAGCGCCCTCGACAACGACGCGGCCTCCGCCTATCAGGGCGGTGCCGACGCGCTGACCTCGCGCGCCCTCCAGGGCGGTCTCACCGAGGCCGCCGAGACCCTGCCCGCGGGTGAGGTCCGGGACCGGGCGGTGACCGCGATGGCCGACGCCTACGCCGCCGGCCTGCACACCACCATGTGGGTCGTCGCGGCGGCCTGCGCGGTCACCGCCGTGGTCGTCGGCAGCCTGCTGAAGGGCGGCAAGCCGTCGGCCGACGCGGCGGACGAAGCCGTCGGCGAGCCGTCCGCGGCGGCGTCGCCCGAGCCCGCTTCCGCGCGCTGAGGGGGCGGGTCATGACACAGACCGCCCTCGGACCCGTCGAGGTCCTGTCCCCCTACGCCGACGAGCAGTTGGTGGAGCGCCTCGGCATCGAGATCGAGGTCTGCGAGCCGGACCTGGTGATCGGCACCATGCCGGTGGCGGGCAACCGCCAGCCGATCGGCCTGCTGCACGGCGGGGCCAACGCCGTGCTGGCCGAGACGCTCGGGTCGCTCGCGGCCTGGACGCACGCGGGCGCCGACCGGATCATCGTCGGGCAGGAGCTGTCGTGCACCCACCACGGCGGGGCACGGTCGGGCCGGGTCACCGGTGAGTGCCGGCCGCTGCACGTGGGCACGCACACCGCCACGTACGAGATCGTCATCCGTGACGAGCGGGGCCGGCGCACCTGCACCGCCCGGCTGACCTGTGCGATCCCGCCGGCCAGGCGCCGGACGATCCGGTGACCGTACGCGGCCCGGGGCACGGCGGTCCGTCGGCCCGGCCAAGACAACGCACGACTACTGCTTCGCCTTCTGCCGTATGCAAGACTATTGATATGGCGAAGACGACGACGGAGACGGTCGCCGCAGGCCGACTCGGGCACACGATCAAGCGGGCCGAGCAGGCTCTGATCGGGCGCAAGACCGACGTGCTGCGAGAGTTCGGCCTGACGGTGCCCCAGTACTCGGTCCTGCTGTTGCTGTCGGTCTCGGACGGCATGTCCGCGGCCCAGCTCGCGCGCGAGTGCATGGTCACGCCACAGACGATGGCGACGGTTCTGACCAACCTGGAGAAGGCCGACCTGGTCTTCCGCGAACCTTCGGAGCTGCATCAGAAGGTCGTGGTCAACCGGGCGACCCGGGCGGGCCGTGCCATCGCGAAGCAGGCCGACAAGGCGGCCCTTCGCGTCGAGGCTTCGCTGGGCGCCGAATTCACGCCCGAGGAAAGGGCGCGGTTCGAGGAGTACCTGGAACGGACCATCGCCGTTCTGGGTTCACTTAAATAACCCCTCGGGATAAGTCAAAGTACGGAAAGACCACGTTGATTTCGTCCGCCGACGAAATTCAACGTGGCTTTCTTTTTCCTGCTAGAGTGGCCTGGCGACCCGTGCCAGGCCGCATCGGTACGGGGGGCGAGGGTTGAGAACATTCCGCTGCAGAGCGGGATGGATGTACCAATAAGGGGGAATGGTGCAGATTCATGTCCTGGGGCCGATGACGATATTCGGCGATGACCTGGCGCCGATCGTGCTGGCGCCCAAGCCGCGTCGTCTGCTTGCTTTGCTTGCTGTCAATGCAGACAGTGCGATATCAATCAATGCGCTGGTGCAGGAGTTGTGGGGCGACAGTCCGCCTCGTACTGCCACCGCAACGATTCAGACATATATCGGGCAGGTCCGCCGTACCATCGCGGAAGCCCTCAACAAGAGCGCCAACGAAATCGCCGAAGAAATCCTCGTCACCGAGGGCGGCAGTTATGTGCTGTCCGCTCGGGGGGTCGCGCTCGACATCACCGAGTACGAGATGCTGACCGCCGCCGGAAACGCCGCGGTCCAGCGCGGCGAATTCGTCGAGGGCTCCGACCTGCTCCACCAGGCCGTAGCGCTGTGGCGCGGCCCGGCACTCGTCAACGTGGAGGCCGGGGAACTGCTCGGTGCCCGGATCGTCCACCTGGACGAGTCCCTCCTGTGCACGCTGGAGCACCGGATCTACGCCGACCTCCAGCGCGGCGCCCATCACACCCTGGTTCCCGAAATCACCGAGCTCACCGCCCGCCACCCGCTCCACGAGAACTTCCACCGGCACCTGATGCTCGCGCTCTACCGCTGTGGCCGGCGAGCGGAGTCGCTCGCGGTGATGCGGCGGCTGCGGGCCCGGCTGGTGGAGGAGCTGGGCCTGGAGCCCTCGCCGTTCCTGGTCCAGATGGAGCAGGACATCCTGCGCGGCGAGCCGTCACTCGACACGCACCGGCGCAGGTCGGCCGGGCGAACCACCGTCGTACGGCCGCAGGACCGCTGGAGCATGGGCAGCATGATGACAGCCTGACGCCGGGGCCTCGGGCGGCCTACTGACCCGAGCGCCTTCGCGTGGTCCGCTCAGGTCCCACTGACCAGCAGGCAGGACCAGGTGAACCCGGCACCCGCGCTCACCACCAGCGCGTACTCGCCGGGGCCCAGCAGCCGCCCGGTGCGCAGCTCCGCGAGGCTGGCCGCGGCGTCACCGGCTCCCAGGTGTCCGGTGTCGTCGCCGGGCCGCAGCAGTTGTGCCCCGGTGAGCTTGGTCAGCACTGGCGCGTAGGCCAGGTCGATGGTCTTGCGGCCGAGCCGCGGCGCCACCACGTAACGCAGCGGCGCGTCGCCCGTCGCGGACAGCCCCGCGCCCACGAGGCACGACTCCACCGCCGACCGCAGCGACGCGGCGCTCGTCCCGGTGAACGCCTCCATGCCCTCCGCCTGGAGGAACGCCTTCTTGGTCCGGCGGATGTCCACCTTCGGTCCGAGCGAGCGGGCGGCCGGGCCGAACGGGTCGTCGCCGCGGTGCATGCGCTCCAGCCGGGGCGCGGCGACCGTGGCGACGGAGTGCAGGATCAGATCGGCCGGCCGGCCGCCCTCGCTCCCCGGCAGGTGGTGCAGGACGAGGGCGGTGGCCCCGTCGCCGTACCCGATGCCGTAGTCCCCGCTCCAGCGGTCGAAGCCGGGCTCCAGGAAGGCGTCGGCGGTGGTGATCAGGGCGTGCCCGAGGCCGGGTTCGACGAAGAGCCGGGGGGGGGGCCGGGGCACCGGCCCCCCCCCCCCCCGCAACCCCCACCCCCACATGAGCCGCCCCCCCCCCCCCACAAACCCGCCGACAGCCCCCGCTAAACAAACCCCC
>NZ_JBHXNW010000016.1:0-16816 GCF_042717365.1 Streptomyces sp. NPDC058534 | reverse complement strand
GGTGTTTTTTGGTGGTCGCGCCTCGTGTCTTCGACCCCCCCCCCCCCGGGCGCCCCCCCCCCCCCCCCCCCCCCCGCCGCCGTTGCACACCTGCTGGACACCGAGTGGCACGGCGCTGTCGGCGCCCAGCCGGTCGGCGACGAAGTGCGCCGGGGACCACAGGTCGTGCCCCTGGTAGTGGATCCAGGCATGCAGCAGGAGGCCCACGCGGCCGGGGTCGGCCCCGGCCGCGGCGAGTGCCCGGCGGCCGGCCTCGACCGCCATCTCCGGCGGGGCCAGGTCGGCCACCGGCAGGCCGGTGTAACCGAGTTCGCCGGCGGTCTCGGCGTCGACCAGCTCACGCGTGACCGCCTCCGCCGCGCTCTGCCGGCCCGGGGGGAGCCAGAGCGTGGGGCCCGAGATGCCCAACGGGCTCGGCAGGCGCATTACTTCGCCTCGGCTGTCGTGCTCTTCGAGGTTCCCGCGTCGATGTCGCAACCCGGGTCCGGGGCGGCCGTGGTCGGCGTGGTCGTCGTGGTGGGGATGATGTCGACGACGTACAACTCGACCGGCTCGGTGCCCTTGTTGATGCCCATGTGCACGGTGTCCGGGCCCACGGGCTCCACGAGCGATTCGCCCGGGCCGTACTCCTCCACCGAGCAGTCCGAGCCGTCGATCCGGGTGAACGTACCGGAGTTGATGACGGCGATCTCCTCGCCCACGTGGTAGTGCCAGCCCGTGGAGGCGCCCGGCTGCACGACCGCCTTGCGGTAGAGGACCTTGCGGTCGCCCTTCGCGTTGATCTTGAAGGGTGCCGAGGTGACTCCCTCGGTCAGCGTGACCGCGCTGACCGGGGGGACGTCGGCCTTCGCGTCGGCCTTGGCGTCGGCCTGGGCGACGGGCTGGGTGGCGAATCCGACGCCGAGCGCCACCGCGGCGCCCACACCGGCCGTTACGAGTCTGCTCTTCTTGACCACGGGATGTCCTCTGCTCACGGGAACCGATCGCAGTCATATGTACCAGAGCATTGCCACTGAGGTGAGGTCTGTCTTGACTTCCTGTGCTGGTCTTGTGCGGGACTTCAGTCGTTCTCTTGCCGGCCCGGGCCGGGTGGGATGCGCGGGCCGCTCAGCCCGCGTCGACCAGCGAGATCCTGCCCTTCCGCTCGTCCCGCCGCAGCAGTTCGGCGACCTTCTCGTGGGTCTCCGTACCGGCCCGCGCCGTGTGCAGCATCAACCGGATCCCCGGCCGGTCCGGGATCTCCAGCACCGAGTGATCGAAGATCAGCAGCCCCGCCCGCGGATGCTCGATCGCCTTCGTGCCCTGGTTCGTCGCCGTGAGCTCGTACCGCGACCACAGGTCCGCGAACTCCTCGCTCTCCTGCGTCAGCCGGCGCGAGATCGAGGTGAACCGCGGCTCCGCCGGGTAACGGGCGGCGTCCCTGCGGAACTCGGAGACCAGGCCGGGAGCGACCTCCGCCCAGTACCGGTGACGCGCCCGGAACGCCGGATTGGTGAAGAAGGACACCAGACAGTTGGTGTCCCGCTCGCCGAACCCGAAGACAAGACCGGCCGCACGGTTGAGCCCCACGATGTCCCAGCACCGGTCGATCACATACGCCGGACTCGGCATCCAGCCCTCCACGAGGGCCGTCAACTGCGCCGTGTCCGCGCAGTCGTCCGCCGCGCGCTGCGGCGGGTTCATCCCCACCAGCCGGTACAGGTGGTCCCGTTCGACGGCGTCCAGCAGCAGCGCCCGGCTGATCGAGTCCACGACCTGGTCCGACACCTTGATGTCCCGGCCCTGTTCGAGCCACGTGTACCAGGAGGCTCCGATGCCCGCCAGCATCGCGACCTCCTCCCGGCGCAGCCCCGGCGTGCGCCGACGCGCGCCGGGGGGAAACCCCACGTCCTCGGGCCTGAGCCGTTCCCGGCGCGCGCGCAGGAAGTGCTTGAGCTCCTCGCGTCGACGGGGCTCCCGTACTGCGTTGAGGTTCGTGGTGGTCATGGACCCAGGATAGGTTCGGGCTCCCCACGGCATGGCGATAATTGCCAGCCTTCTGCCATGACTTCCGACTCCGTCACTCAGCCGACCGGCAAAGTGCCGTTCACCACACGCCAGTGGCTCATCATCGCCCTGCTGTGCGGCACGCAGTTCATGCTCGCCCTCGACTTCTCCATCCTCAGCGTCGCGCTCCCCGTCCTCGGTGAGGACCTCGGCTTCAAGCTGAGCGACCTGCAGTGGGTGGTCACCGCGTTCGCCCTGCCGTCCGGCGGCCTGCTGCTGCTCTTCGGCCGGGCCGCCGACCTCTACGGCCGGCGCAACTGGTTCATCGTCGGCATGGTCCTCTTCACGGTCGCCTCCCTCGCCGGCGGCCTCGCCCCCACCCCCGGCTTCCTGCTCGCGGCCCGTGCCGCCCAGGGCGTCGCGGCCGCCATGCTCACCCCGGCGGCGATGTCGCTGCTCACCACCAGCTTCGCCGAGGGCTCCCAGCGCGACCGCGCGCTCGGCATCAACGGCGCCCTGCTCTCGCTCGGCTTCCTGTCCGGCGTGGTCCTCGGCGGAGTCATCACCGACTTCACCAGCTGGCGCGTGACGCTCTTCATCAGCGTCCCCGTCGGCGTCATCGCCGCCATCGCCGCCCCGATCCTCATCAAGGAGAGCCGCAACGAGGAGACCCCGAAGCTGGACCTCCTCGGCGCCGTCACCGTCACCGGTGGCCTCCTTTCGGTGATCTTCGGCATCACCTCGGCCGAGCGCAACGGCTGGAGCTCCACCACCACCCTGCTCGCCCTGGCCGCCGGACTCGTGCTCCTCATCGCCTTCTTCGCCGTCGAGTCGCGGGTCGCCGCACCCCTCGTCGACCTGAAGGTGCTGCGCCGCCGCACCGTGAGCTGGGGCAACGCCACCGGCCTGGTCACGTTCGCGATGATGACCGGCATGGTGTTCCTGCTGACCCTGTACTTGCAGCAGGTGCGCGGCATGAGCCCGCTCAACGCCGGCTTCACCTTCGCCTCCCTCGGCGTCGCGGCCGTCGTCGGCGGTGCCTTCGCCGCCCGCATCATCGGCGCGATCGGTGTCCACCGGGCCCTCGTCTACGGTCTGCTGCTGCAGGCGGCGAGCACGGCCGCGCTCTACTTCCTCGACGCCGCCGGCAGCATGCCGCTGCTCCTCATCGCCACCGCCACCGGCGGATTCGGCCACCTCCTCGCGGTCGTCGGGTACATGATCACCGCTACCTCGGGTCTGCCGGACCACGAGCAGGGCCTCGCCACCGGCCTCGCCTACACGGGCCAGCAGCTCGGCGTCACCGTCGGTACCCCGGTCCTCGCCACCGTCGCGGCGGCCGGCATCGACTCCGCGGGCGGCAGCGGCCCCGCCGCCGTCCTGAACGGCGTACAGGAGGGTCTGCTGATCGCCGCCGGCGCGCTGCTCCTCGCCGGCCTCGCCGCCATTGCCTTCCTTCGGCCCGACCGGACCGCGACGGCCGAGGCCCCGACGGCCGAAGCCCCGGAGGCCGAGACCCCGGAGGCCGGCAACCAGGTCTCCGTCGAGGCGCGCTGAGGGACCGCGGGAACGCACCGAGACTCTGAGGGGAACGATTAACATGCGCATGCGCTACCTGGGCCGCACCGGCCTCCAGGTCTCCGAGATCTGCCTCGGCACCATGACGTTCGGCGGACGCCACGGATTCCAGCACATGGGCCGGCTCAACACCATCGAGGCCCGGCAACTCGTCCACACGAGCATGGACGCGGGCGTCAACTTCTTCGACACCGCCGACATGTACTCCGCCGGACAGTCCGAGGAAGTCCTCGGCGCCGCCCTCGGCACCCGCCGTGACGACGTGATCATCGCGACGAAGGTGCGCTGGCAGATGCCCGACGGCAACGGTGGTCCGAACGACCGCGGACTCTCCCGTCACCACATCGTGCGCTCGGTGGAGGCCAGTCTGCGCCGGCTGGGCACCGACTACATCGACCTCTACCAGACGCACGGCTGGGACGGCCGCACTCCGTGGGAGGAGACCCTGCGGGCCCTGGACGACCTCGTCCGGGCGGGCAAGGTCCGCTACATCGGTGCGTCCAACCTGACGTCCTGGCAGCTCACCCGTGCCCTCGCCACCAGCGAGCGGACCGGCCTCGAGCGTTTCGCCTCGCACCAGATCCAGTACAGCCTGGCCGCCCGCGAGGTCGAGTGGGAACTGCTGCCCATGGCCGAGGCCGAGGGCGTGGGCGTCATGGTGTGGAGCCCGCTCGCCGGGGGGCTGCTCAGCGGCCACCAGGAGCGGGGCGCCACGCCGCCCGCGGGAACGCGGCGGGCGGTGGGCTGGTTCGAGCCCGTGGACCCCGAGCGCACCTTCGACACCATCGACGTGCTGCGCAAGATCGCACAGGAGCGGGAGGTGAGTCCGGCCCAGGTGGCGCTGCGCTGGGCGCTGGACGGAAAGGGCGTCACCTCGGTGGTCATCGGTGCCCGCGACGAACGTCAGCTCACCGACAACCTGGCCGCGACGACCTGGTCGCTGACCCCCGAGGAGCACGCCGCCCTCGACGAGGTCAGCGTCCCTCGGCTGCCCTACCCGTACTGGCACCAGGAGTACAGCGACGCGGACCGGGTCCGGGAGCGGGACGAGGACTGACTTGCGCGGGAAAGCCGGAAGGGCCACCGCGTCCACCCGGGACGCGGTGACCCTTCCGAGGAGAGCTTCGGCCGGCGAGCCTCAGCGCACGTCGCCCATGAGCTCCTTGACGCGCTTGCGGTACATCCAGATCGCGAGGCCGGCGACGACCGCGAGGGTCGCTTCCGCGGCCACGATGCCCGTCTTGTTCAGGTCGACGCCGGCGATGGAGAGCAGGCCGGTC
This sequence comes from Streptomyces sp. NPDC058534, assembly GCF_042717365.1. Taxonomy (NCBI): domain Bacteria; kingdom Bacillati; phylum Actinomycetota; class Actinomycetes; order Kitasatosporales; family Streptomycetaceae; genus Streptomyces; species Streptomyces sp. NPDC058534. The sequence continues at coordinate 11,972 of NZ_JBHXNW010000016.1, read as the reverse complement.
GTGGCGTCACCGGCGGTGACGGCCAGGAACCAGACGCCCATCATCTGCGAGGCGTACTTCACGGGCGCCATCTTCGTGGTGACCGACAGACCGACCGGGGAGAGCAGCAGCTCACCGCAGGTCTGTACGAAGTAGATCGCCACCAGCCACAGGGCCGCCGCCTTGTGTCCGCCGTCCGCGATGGCCAGCGGGGCCAGGAAGAGGAAGAAGGACGCGCCGACCAGGACCAGGCCGAACGAGAACTTCACGATCGTGCTCGGCTCCTTGCCGCGGCGGGCGAGCGCCAGCCACGTCATCGCGAAGACCGGCGCCAGGGCCATGATGATGACCGGGTTGACCGACTGGAACCAGGAGACCGGGAAGTCCCAGCCGAGGACGCTGGTGTTCGTGGAGGAGTCCGCGAAGATCGCGAGGGTCGAGCCGCCCTGGTCGTAGATCATCCAGAACACGGCCGCGGCGACGAAGAACCAGATGTACGCCGACATCTTGGACTGCTCGGCGGGGTCCAGGGACCTGTCGCGCTTGATGCGGGTCAGCACCAGCACCGGGACGATCACGCCGAGCAGGATCAGCGGGACCAGGATCCAGTTCAGGGTGTAGTTGCCGGAGAAGCCGACGATCGCGTAGAAGACGACGGCGAGCGCGGCCCAGAAGGCGGCCTTGCGCAGCGTCGAGGTCTTCTCCTCGGCCGACAGCGGCTTCGGGACCGTGCTGGAGTGGGGCGCCAGGTGGCGGCTGCCGAGCAGGAACTGGATCACGCCCAGGCCCATGCCGACCGCGGCGAGCGCGAACCCCAGGTGCCAGTTGACGCTCTCGCCGATGGTGCCGATGATCAGCGGCGCCGCGAAGGCACCGAGGTTGATGCCCATGTAGAAGACGGTGAAGCCACCGTCGCGGCGCGGGTCGTCGGGGCCGTCGTAGAGCTGGCCGACCATCGTCGAGATGTTGGCCTTCAGCAGGCCCGAGCCTATGGCGACCAGGCCGAGGCCCGCGTAGAACGTGCCGGAGGACGGCAGCGCCAGCGTGAGGTGGCCGAGCATGATCACGCCGCCGGCGACGGCGACGGTCTTGCGCGGACCCCAGACGCGGTCGCCGAACCAGCCGCCCGGCATGGTCAGCAGGTACACCAGCGAGAGGTACACCGAGTAGATCGCGGTCGCGGTGCCGGCGCCGAGGCCGAGGCCACCCGGGGCGACAAGGTACAGCGGGAGCAGAGCCCTCATGCCGTAGTAGGAGAAACGCTCCCACATCTCGGTCATGAAGAGTGTGGCCAGTCCGCGGGGGTGGCCGAAGAAGGTCTTCTCGGAGCCGGGGGTGCCCGGTGTGACCGAGTCCTTCGTCAGGCTGGACGCCATGGTCGATCCTTGCTGGTCGGGACGCGCTCATGAGGCGATGCGCGCCCGGTGAGGGGCGGCCGGCACCGGCGGCCTCACCCGCCCACCCCACGCCTGGGGGATTTCGCTCCGGATCACGGAGCGGTGGACGGCGGCCACCGGGATCCACGCCTCCCCGCGCGTCACCGCACGCTTCGAGGCCCGGCCACAGGTCATTCCTTTCGAGGCCGGCCCTGGGGCCGGCCCGCACACAAAAGAGACCTTCAGCGTCGAACTGTCGCCAAAGGTCCCCTGGGTGCTACAGGCGCTGATTCACCATACGGCAGGACACCGACCGGTATGGAAGGACTTGAGACGCGGATCACAGGTGATTTCGGAACCGCGAACGACCATTCGAAGGTCCATTCCAGGATGGCACCCCACAGCCGCAGGCCCGAACCGGGGGTCGACGGGGCGGCCCGCACAAGGGGCGCGCAAGGGGTGCCCGGCTTGTCCGCAGGTAGGAGTTCCGGCGGGCGATCATGCCCCGGGCGTTGCTCCGAGCGGTCTACCATCAGCTCATGACCCGTGTACTGCTCGCCGAGGACGACGCGTCCATCTCGGAGCCGCTGGCCCGCGCCCTGCGCCGGGAAGGGTACGAGGTCGAGGTGCGTGAGGACGGACCCACCGCACTCGACGCCGGGCTCAAGGGCGCCATCGACCTGGTCGTGCTGGACCTGGGCCTGCCGGGCATGGACGGTCTGGAGGTCGCCCGGCGGCTGCGCTCCGAGGGCCACGCCGTACCGATCCTGATCCTGACCGCGCGCGCCGACGAGGTGGACACCGTGGTCGGCCTGGACGCGGGCGCCGACGACTACGTCACCAAGCCCTTCCGCCTCGCCGAGCTGCTCGCCCGGGTCCGCGCCCTGCTGCGGCGCGGCGCCGTCGAGCCCCCGCAGCCGCCCGCCACCCACGGTGTGCGCATCGACGTCGAGTCGCACCGGGCCTGGATGGGCGAGGAGGAACTCCAGCTCACCGCCAAGGAGTTCGACCTGCTGCGGGTGCTGGTGCGCGACGCCGGCCGGGTCGTCACCCGCGACCAGCTGATGCGCGAGGTCTGGGACACCACCTGGTGGTCGTCGACCAAGACCCTGGACATGCACATCTCCTGGCTGCGCAAGAAGCTGGGCGACGACGCGGCGAACCCCCGCTACATCGCCACCGTGCGCGGCGTGGGTTTCCGTTTCGAGAAGAACTGAGCCCCCGCAGGGCCTGCCCGGGTAAGAGGACATGCGCCGCCGACTGATCCAGTCCACGCTCGCCGTGGTGCTCGTCGTGATCGCCGTCTTCGGCGTCTCCCTCGTGATCGTCGAGACCCGGACGATCAGCAGCACCGCCCAGGAACGGGTCGACCTGGAGGCGGTGCGGCTGGCCAGCATCGTGGACAGCCGGCTGATCGGCACCGGTTCCGTCGACGCGAAGTTCCTGCGGGAGCAGATCCGGGACGCCCGGTACGCCGTGATCCGCATCCCCGGCGAACCGGTCATCGAGGTCGGCAGCAAGCCGACCGGTGAGGTCCTGCGGGGCACGGCCACCGGTGAGGAGGGCGAGACCGTCCTCGTCGAGGAGCCCAGCTCCTCGGTGACCCGGGAGATCGGCCGCACCCTGCTGATCATCGGCCTGGTGGCGCTGCTCGCGGTGGTCGCCGCCGTCGTGCTGGCGATCCGGCAGGCCAACCGCCTCGCCTCCCCGCTCACCGACCTCGCCGAGACCGCCGAACGCCTCGGCTCCGGCGACCCCCGGCCGCGGCACAAGCGGTACGGCGTCCCCGAGCTGGACCGGGTCGCGGACGTGCTGGACTCCTCCGCCGAGCGCATCGCCCGGATGCTCACCGCCGAGCGCCGCCTGGCCGCCGACGCCTCCCACCAGCTGCGTACGCCGCTGACCGCGCTGTCCATGCGGCTGGAGGAGATCACCCTCACCGACGAGCCGGAGACGGTGAAGGAGGAGGCGACGATCGCGCTGTCGCAGGTGGAGCGGCTGACGGACGTCGTGGACCGGCTGCTGACCAACTCGCGCGACCCGCGCAGCGGCTCCGCCGTCACCTTCGAGCTGGACGACGTCATCCAGCAGCAGATCGCCGAGTGGCGTCCCGCCTACCGCAACAAGGGCCGGGCGATCGTCAGCTCCGGCAAGCGGCATCTGACGGCCGTGGGCACGCCGGGCGCCGTGGCGCAGGTGCTGGCCGCGCTGATCGAGAACTCCCTGATGCACGGCGGCGGCACGGTCGCCCTGCGGACCCGGGTGACCGGCAACCAGGCGGTCGTGGAGGTCACCGACGAGGGCCCCGGCGTCCCGGGCGACCTGGGCGCGCGGATCTTCGAGCGCGCGATCAGCGGCCGGAACTCGACGGGCATCGGTCTCGCCGTCGCCCGCGACCTGGCCGAGGCGGACGGCGGCCGCCTGGAACTGCTCCAGGGCCGTCCCCCGGTCTTCGGACTGTTCCTGTCCCGCACCCCGCCCCCGAAGAAGTCGTCCGGGGACTCGGGCGGCACCGTGCGCTAGGCGGGGGCCGCCGCCGGATGTGGTCAGCGGTGGCCCGCGGGGGTGCCGTCGGAGGTGGGGACCGCGGTCGGGTGCTCGCGCTCCACGAAGGTGCCCGCCCGGGCCACCGGCGGACGGGAGGGCAGCGTCCGGAAGACCCAGGTGCGGTACGACCAGAAGCGGAAGAGCGTGCCGAGCCCGATGCCGAGGAACTTGAAGATGTTGCTCTGCAGCGGGCTGTCCCAGCCGAAGCCGTACGTCGCCGTGTAGAGCACACCGTTCTCGATCACCAGTCCGACCGCGCTGAACAGCAGGAACAGTGACATCTCGCGGGTCCGGTGGCCCTTGTCGCGGTCGCGGTAGGTGAAGTAGCGGAAGCCCACGTAGTTGAAGATGATCGCGACGATGGTCGCGACGATGCTGGCCCGCACCACCTGGAGGTCGGTCACGTGCCGCACGAAGTTGAAGACGAGGAGGTTGACCAGCACTCCCGCGCCGCCCACCGCGCCGAACTTCACGACCTCACGCACCAGCCGGTCGATCCGCTCCCGCAGCGCGCCGCGGGGCGCGGGGGGAGCGGGGGGAGCCATGTGAGCACCCGAGGAACCACGTTCCATGGTCGTGCAGGCCCCCGTCCGTCGGTTGGCGTCAATCTGTTCATGCTAACCACCCGGACGCGCGATCTTCCTGCCGAGAGACCGGCGGGGGTCCGGAACGGGCGGCCGGAGAGGCGGGAAACGGCCGGTAAACAGGTGGGCTCCGCGCGGCCGATACGCTAGGGGTGTGACGTTCCCCGTAGTCGGCATGGTCGGCGGTGGCCAGCTCGCTCGTATGACACACGAGTCGGGCATCCCGTTGGGCATCAGGTTCAAGCTTCTCAGTGACACACCTCAGGACTCTGCGGCGCAGGTCGTGAACGAAGTCGTCATCGGCGACTATCGCGATCTGGACACGCTGCGCGAGTTCGCGCGCGGCTGTGACGTGATCACCTTCGATCACGAGCACGTGCCGACCGAGCACCTCAAGGCCCTGGAGGCGGACGGCATCCCCGTCCGTCCGGGCCCCGACGCGCTCGTGCACGCCCAGGACAAGGGCGTGATGCGCGCGAAACTCGACGCGATCGGCGTGCCCTGCCCACGGCACCGGATCGTGCGCGATCCGACCGACGTGGCCGCCTTCGCCGCGGAGGGCGCCGCCGAGGGCGACGGATTCCCCGTCGTCCTCAAGACGGTCCGCGGTGGGTACGACGGCAAGGGCGTGTGGGTCGTGGACTCCGTCGAGGAGGCCGCCGAGCCCTTCCGCGCCGGGGTGCCGGTGCTGGCGGAGGAGAAGGTCGACTTCGTCCGCGAGCTGGCCGCCAACGTGGTCCGCTCCCCGCACGGCCAGGCGGTGGCCTACCCGGTCGTCGAGTCCCAGCAGGTCAAGGGCGTCTGCGACACGGTGATCGCGCCCGCCCCCGACCTCGACGAGGCGCTGGCCCTGCACGCCGAGGAGATGGCGCTCAACATCGCCAAGGAACTCGGCGTCGTCGGCCACCTCGCCGTCGAGCTGTTCCAGACCCGCGACGGCCGCGTCCTCGTCAACGAACTGGCGATGCGCCCGCACAACTCCGGCCACTGGACGATGGACGGCGCGATCACCTCGCAGTTCGCCAACCACGTCCGCGCCGTCCTCGACCTCCCCCTCGGCGACCCGCGCCCGCGCGCGAAGTGGACCGTGATGGTCAACGTCCTCGGCGGCGACTACCCGGACATGTACTCCGCGTACCTGCACTGCATGGCCCGCGACCCCCAGCTGAAGATCCACATGTACGGCAAGGACGTGAAGCCCGGCCGCAAGGTCGGCCACGTGAACACCTACGGCGACGACCTGGACGAGGTGCTGGAGCGCGCCCGTCACGCTGCCGGCTACCTGAGAGGGACGATCACCGAATGAACCCGGTAAGCCCGGTGAGTCCAGTCGTCGGCATCGTCATGGGGTCGGACTCCGACTGGCCCGTCATGGAGGCCGCCGCCAAGGCCCTCGACGAGTTCGAGATCCCCTACGAGGTCGACGTGGTCTCGGCCCACCGCATGCCGCACGAGATGATCGCGTACGGCGAGCAGGCCGCCGGCCGCGGGCTCAAGGCGATCGTCGCCGGGGCCGGGGGCGCCGCCCACCTGCCCGGCATGCTCGCCTCGGTCACCCCGCTGCCGGTCATCGGCGTGCCGGTGCCGCTGAAGTACCTCGACGGCATGGACTCCCTGCTGTCGATCGTGCAGATGCCGGCAGGTGTCCCCGTCGCCACCGTCTCCGTCGGCGGCGCCCGCAACGCCGGTCTGCTGGCCGCCCGCATCCTCGCCGCGCACGACGAGGAACTGCAGGGCCGCATGCGCGAGTTCCAGCAGGAGCTGAACGACCAGGCCACCGAGAAGGGCAAGCGGCTGCGCAACAAGGTCGAGGGCTCCGCGGCCGGCTTCGGATTCGGAAAGTGACGGACGGACAGTGACCGAAGGGACGCGGATGACCTCGCTGGACCAGGCCCGGGAACTGCTGCGCGAGTTCCCCGTCGTCGACGGGCACAACGACCTGCCCTGGGCGCTGCGCGAGCAGGTCCGCTACGACCTCGACGCCCGCGACATCGCCTCCGACCAGTCCGCCCACCTGCACACCGACCTGGCCCGGCTGCGGGCCGGCGGCGTCGGCGCGCAGTACTGGTCGGTGTACGTCCGCTCCGACCTGCCGGGCGCGGTGACGGCGACGCTGGAGCAGATCGACTGCGTACGGCGGCTGCTGGCGCGTCACCCCGAGGACCTGCGGGCCGCGCTGACCGCCGCCGACATGGAGGCGGCCCGCGCCGAGGGCCGGATCGCCTCGCTGATGGGCGCCGAGGGCGGCCACTCCATCGACAACTCCCTCGCCACCCTGCGCGCCCTGTACGCGCTCGGCGTGCGCTACATGACGCTCACCCACAACGACAACGTCGCGTGGGCGGACTCGGCGACCGACGAGCCCGGCGTCGGCGGCCTGTCGGCCTTCGGCCGCGAGGTCGTGCGGGAGATGAACCGCGAGGGCATGCTGGTCGACCTCTCGCACGTCGCGGCGACGACGATGCGCGACGCGCTGGACGCGTCGACGGCGCCGGTGATCTTCTCGCACTCCTCGTCCCGGGCCGTCTGCGACCACCCGCGCAACATCCCGGACGACGTGCTGGAGCGGCTGCCCGCCAACGGCGGCGTCGCGATGGTGACGTTCGTGCCGAAGTTCGTGCTCCAGGCGGCCGTGGACTGGACGGCCGCCGCCGACGACAACATGCGGGCGCACGGCTTCCACCACCTCGACAGCAGCCCCGAGGCGATGAAGGTCCACCGCGCCTTCGAGGAGGGCACCCCGCGCCCGGTCGCCACGGTGTCCACGGTCGCCGACCACCTCGACCACATGCGCGAGGTCGCGGGCGTCGACCACCTCGGCATCGGCGGCGACTACGACGGCACGCCCTTCACCCCGGACGGCCTCGGCGACGTCGCGGGCTACCCGAACCTCATCGCCGAGCTGCTCGACCGCGGCTGGTCCCGGGCCGACCTGTCCAAGGTGACCTGGAAGAACGCGGTCCGTGTGCTGGGCGACGCCGAGGACGTGGCCCGGGGGCTTCAGGCGGCGCGCGGCCCGTCCAACGCGACGCTCGACGACCTGGACGGCTGAGCGGACGCCGGCCGCACGGGTCCGAGGGCGGGGTAGTCGGTGTAGCCGGTCGCCCCGCCCACGTACATCAGGTACCGCTCGCGCACCGGGTTCAGCGGGGCGCCGGTCCGCAGCCGCGCCACCAGGTCGGGGTTGGCGAGGAACGGCCGGCCCAGGGCGATCAGGTCGGCGCCGGCCCGCAGCAGCCGCTCGGAGGCGTGCCGCACGGTGTCCGTGCCGAACCCCTCGCCCAGCACCGGGTTGGCGATCAGCACCCCGGGCCATCCGGCGCGGAGCCGCCCGAACACGGGGGCGTCCGGGTCGGCGTACACGAGGTGCAGATACGCGAGCCCGAGTCCGCCGAGCCGCGCGGCGAGCGCCGGGTAGATCTCCTCGGTCTCGCCCTCGGCGATGCCGTTGACCGTGTTGCCGGGGGAGACCCGCAGGCCCGTCCGCTCGGCGCCGATCTCGGCGGCCACGGCCTCCACCACCTCGGCCGTGAACCTGATCCGCGCGGCGGCCGGACCGCCGTAGCCGTCGGTGCGACGGTTGGTGTTGGCGGCCAGGAACTGGTGCAGCAGGTGGCCGTTGGCGGAGTGCACCTCCACGCCCTCGAACCCGGCGTCGAGCGCGTTGCGGGCGGCCCGCGCGAAGTCGGCGACCGTGCCGCGGATGTCGTCCTCGCTCATCTCCCTCGGGACGACGGCCGGGCGGTGCCCGTCGGGCGTGAAGATCGTCTCGGGCAGCGGCACCGGAGAGGGAGCGACGGGCGTCAGCCCGCTGGTCGCCGGATGTCCGACCCGGCCGCCGTGCTGGAGCTGGAGGAACATCCGCCCGCCCGCGTCCCGCACGGCCTCGGTGACCTGCCGCCAGCCCGCCACGTGCCGTGTGCTGTGGACGGCGGTGATGTTCGGATACGTCTGCCCGACCGCGTTCGGCGTCGCGGCCTCCGCGATGATCAGTCCGGCGGTGGCGCGCTGGGCGTAGTAGGTCGTCATGAGGGGGGTGGGGGTGCCGTCGGCCTCGGCGCGGTTGCGGGTCAGCGGGGCCATGACGAGACGGTTGGGGAGGGTGAGCGGGCCCAGCGGGGCGGGTGCGAAGAGTTCTGTTGAGTGCGACATGCCCGTACGCTAGAACCTGACATTGATGTCAGATTCAAGTCCGGAACAGGTCCGGAGCAGGTCCGGAGCAGGTCCGGAACGGGGAGGCGTGGGGATGCGGATCGGCGAACTGGCCCGGCGCACGGGCGTCAGCGAACGCTCGCTGCGCTACTACGAGCAGCAGGGGCTGCTCGCGGCCGGCCGTACGCCCGGCGGGCACCGCGACTACGCGGAGGCGGCCGTCGACCGGGTCATCCGCATCCAGGAGCTGTACGCGGCCGGACTGTGCAGCAGCAAGATCGCGCGGCTGCTCCCCTGCATGCGCGACGGCGACGGCGGCCCCTCGACCGTGGCCACCCCGAAGCTGGTCGCCGACCTCACCGCCGAACGCGCCCGCATCGACCGGACCATCGCCGAACTGCTCCGCTCCCGCGACACCCTGGACGAGGTGATCGAGGCGGCCCGCGACTGAGCGGGGTACCCCCGAACGCGTCACCCACCAGGAAGCCCTTTCCGCCCCGTGCGACGGTGGCCGTACCTCACGAACGAGCGTACGGAGCGCGCCATGGCAGACCTCCAGGACGACCTGCACACCGGTACCGAGGCCGGCGGGCTCGGCGACCTGTCCGAGCCGTTCACCGCGGAGGTCTTTCCGCCGGAGCCCTACGCGCCCGTGTCCGACCCCGACGACGAGCCGCTGACCCGGGCGCACGCCGTACTGGCCGCCCATCCCGTCGCCGACGGCTACAGCGGCCTGCCCTGGGCGCTCAAGCACCTGCCCTGGTACGACCTGGAGCTGGGCGAGAGCGCCGTCGACACCGACGTGCCGCGGCTGCGCGAGGGCCACGTGGGCGCGCTGATGTGGTCGCTGCAGCTGCCCGAGGCCATCGACGGGGACCGCGCGGTCGGCGCCACGCTGGAGCAGCTGGACCTGGTCAAGATGGTCGTGCGGGCCCACCCGGAGGGGCTGCGCCTGGCCTACGACGCCGGGCAGGCCATCGACGCACGCAACTGCGGCCGGGTCGCCGTGCTGCCGGGTCCCGCGGGCGCCCCGGCCCTCGGCGACTGCCTCGGCATCCTGCGTTCGCTGCACGCCCTCGGCCTGCGCGTGCTGACGCTGTCCGGGGTGACCTGGGCGAGCGAGGCGGGTCTCACCCGGTTCGGTGAGGAGGTCGTCCGGGAGATGAACCGGCTCGGCGTGCTCGCCGACCTCTCCGGCGCCTCCGCCGAGACCATCCGCCGCACCTTCGCCGTCTCCAAGGCGCCGGCCCTGTGCACCCGCTCCGCCGCCCGCGCCCTGCGCCCGCACCCCGCCAACCTGCCCGACGACCTGCTCGTCGAGCTGGGCGCGGCCGGGGGGCTGTGCATGGTGCCGCTGACCGCCGAGCAGACCGGCCCGACCGTCCGCGACGTCGCCGACCACCTCGACCACGTCCGCACGGTGGCGGGACCGGAGAGCGTCGGCCTGTCCGGCACCTACGACTCGGGCGTCGCCCACCCGCTGGAGCTGGGCGACGCCTCCTGCTACCCCCGGCTCATCGCCGAGCTGCTGCGCCGTGGCTGGGACGAGGCGGACGTGGCCCTGCTGACCTGGGGCAACGTCCAGCGCGTGCTGCGCGGCGCGGTCTTCACCGCCCGCGCGGTGCAGCAGCGCCGGGAGCCGTCCACGGCGACGATCGCCGAACTGGACGGCTGAGCACCGGCCCGGTCAGGGGTGCTCGATCCGGCACAGGCAGAACGGGTGCCCCGCCGGGTCGGCGTACACCATGAAGCCCTTCTTCTCCCGGTCCTCCAGGTCCAGCGGCCGGGCGCCCAGCGCGAGCACGCGCTCGTGCGCCGCGTCCATCTCGGCCCAGGTCGCCCCGCCGTCGAAGTCGAGGTGGAACTGCTGGGCGTTGCGGTCGGAGCGCGGCCACTCCGGAGGGGTGAGGTCCTCGGCCCGCTGGAAGGACAGCCGCGGCCCGCCGGGCACCTGGAGCACCACCCAGTCCGGGTCCTCCTCGTCGGGCGTCCCGCCGCCGACCCGCGCGTAGAAGCGGGCCAGCTCACGCGGCTCGGGGCAGTCGACGACGACGGAGCGGAAACGTGCCACGGGTGCCGTGGGTGCCATGGATGCCGTGGATGCCATGGGGGAAACCTCCCGGTGTCTCGCGGTGGTGGCGGGCCGGCGTTCAGCAGCGGCAGAGGCAGAACGGGTGCCCGGCCGGGTCCGCGTAGACCCGCCAGGTACGGGTGTGGTCCTCCGCGTCCAGCGGGCGCGCGCCCAGCTCCAGCACGGCCTTCTCGGCCGCGTCGAGGTCCTTCACGTCGAGGTCGAGGTGGAACTGCTGGGCACCGTCGGGCCCGGGCCACTTCGGCGGTACGTAGCCGGGGGAGCCCTGGAAGGCCAGCGTCTGCCCGCCGGGCAGATTCAGGTCGACCCACTCGTCGTGGTCGTCGCTCTTGTCCTCGACGGCTCCGCCGAGCACGCCGGCGTAGAAGCGGGCCAGTGCGTGCGGGTCGGGACAGTCCAGGACGACGACGCCCAGTTCGGCGACAGCCATGACTTCCTCCTTGAGGTCCGCGGTGGTTACCTGGTGGTTACCCGCATGGGGCGGGTAACCGGTAACGGTTACCTCATGCTCCCGCATTGGCGGTAACGTCGCAAGCATGAGTGTGAGATCGCCCGCGCCGGGAGGTCTGGAGCTGGTCCGGGCCCTGGTGAACACGCTGGACGTCGAGACCGGCGCCGACTCGCTGGACTCGCCGGAGGGACGGGCGCGCTTCGGTCTGACGGCGGACGACGTACCCGGGGCCCGCGAGCTGCGCGAGTCCCTGCGCGTGACGCTGCTCGCCCACGCCGGCCATCCGCCGCACCGCGCGGTGACCCCGCTCGGCGAGCTGCTGCGCGCCGCCCCGCTGGTGGTGACCGTCGACGCCGCCGACGGCTCCGCCGCCCTCGCCCCGGCCCGGGAGGGCTCCCTGGCCGCCCGCGTCGCCGCCGCCGTCGCCGAGGCGCTGGTCGCGGGCACCTGGAGCCGGCTGAAGGCGTGCGAGGCCGCCGACTGCCACTGGGCGTACTACGACCGCAGCCCGGCCGGCCGCGGCCGCTGGTGCTCGATGCAGGTGTGCGGGGCGCGCGCCAAGATGCGCCGCTACCGGGCCAAGGAGGCGTGAACCACACGGGGTTCACCGGCCCCCGGGCCGCCCGATGGGGCAGAATGCGGACGGCGGCGGGGGGGGGGGCGGGGCCCGGTGGGCGACGGATCACCCCCTCCGCGGGGCGGGTGGGGGCGGAACAGCCGCGGTACGCGCTGGTGTTGCAGCGACCCGTCACCACCGGCCGGGTCGTCGCCGTGACCTCGATCCGCGGTGG
>NZ_JBHXNW010000015.1:117973-134196 GCF_042717365.1 Streptomyces sp. NPDC058534 | reverse complement strand
CGGGCGCGGGGGGGGGGGGGCGCGCGGCGCCCCGCGCGGCGCGCCCCCGGCGGCCGCCGCGCGCTCCCCAAACACCCCCCACCCCCCCCGCCGGCCCCCCCCCCCGCGCCCCCCCCGCGTCGATAGCAATCCAGACAACTGGAGGCCAATGATGCAGAACCTGTACGAGATGTCGGCAGCCGACGCGCCCGCCAAGACGTGGTGCGGTGGCAACCTCGGCGGCGACAACGAGACGTGCGTGACCACCGTCCCCCTCGTGGGTGCGGCGGACGCGTTCGCCGTCCGCGACTCCAAGAGCGAGGGACGCGGCAGCGAGCTGCGCATGACCGGCGCGGAGCTCGACTCGTTCGCCATCGAATGGGCCCGGAGCCGGGGCCTGGCGCTCTAGGCTGACCGCCCACCTCACGCACGTCAAGGGCCGCCTCTACACGCGGGGCGGCCTGTCTCGAAAGGACTCCATGACCGCTACCGCGCCCGAACGGGTGATCCTGACCAGTCAGACCTGGGCCGGCCACTGGCATGGCTTCGGCCCCTGGACCGGCTCTCCCGGGAACTATTTCAACGAGGGCAACCGGCGGCCCGCACACCCGATCCAGCCCGATCCTGGTGCGTCGTGCGCCGACCGGTACCGGGAGGCCGCCGGCGAGTTCACCAACGGCGCCCTGCCCCCGCTGATGACCGGGCACTGGCTGCTGAAGCGCGGGCAGGCCGCGCGGATCCGTACCTGGGCAGCCGCGGGCGAAGCCACGGAATGGCTGAAGCAGCAGTACGTCAGCAGTCCGCCTTTCGAGCGGCCCGACGGCTTGCAGGCGTACGCCGGGCTCGACATCAAGCTCGGATACGCCCTCGACGTGCTCCCGAGGGGCGTTGACGTCTCCTGGGTCTACTACACGCCGTCCCGCGCCCTGTTCGCCGTCCAGGTCGTGTGCTGTCCGAGTCTTCACCACCCCGACCTTGCTTGTCCGCTGCCACCCTCGTGATCCGAGCGGAGACCCCATGTCCCTTCGCTTACTGCTTCCACCCCAGGGAGTAGCCGACCTCCTGGCCACCTGGTCCGATCAGCCCCGCGTGTACGACCGGGGCCGGACCGAGGTGGACGAGCCATGACCCTGGAGTACTTCAACGAACTGACCAACACCGGCTGCGCGCCGCCTGACCAAATCGCCGCTATCAAGGCGGGTCCCTCCAACCGGACCGCGTTCCTCACGAACGGCCGCACCGACCCGGCCAAGCTGAGCCGACTGCGAGACCAGGGCTACACGATCCGCTTCGGCAACTTGCAGCGCTGGCTACCCGTCTTCCACCGCATCTCCCGGGGCATCCAGCAGGAGACCGGCTACTCGAACTACATGCATGCCTTCCTCACGCCCGGCGGCGAGCAAGGCCTCCTCCACCACTGGGACCAGCAGATGGCCCTCATCGTTCAGGTGGCCGGGACCAAGACCTGGCAGCTGTGGAAGCCGCTCATCGAGGCCCCAATGCGCGAGTACAACGAGTCCTTCCGCGTGTGGCGTGAGGACTTCATCCCCGCGTGGGAGGCCGCCGGACCGGACCTGACGGTCGAGCTGACGGCCGGGCAGACCCTGCTCCTGCCTCGTGGCTGGGTCCACAACCCGCACGCCCTGCATCACGACGAACCCAGCCTTCATCTCACCTTCGCCATACGGGAGCGCACCCCGCTGTGGCTCGCTGAACAGCTCATCGCGCGGGCGATCGAGGAGCCGGACTTCCGCCGTGTGGTCCTGCCCGCGGATCTGGAGTTGCCGATACTCGCCGACCGACTGAGCGAGACCAGGCAGGCACTCGTGAAGTTCCTCGGTGAGTTGGACACCGCCGAGATGGCGGACCTGACCCGGCAGGCGGCAGTGACCGAGTTGGAGTACACCACCTGAGACGCCCGGCCCCACCGCGGCACCTGCTCAGGACGACGTGCGTTCCACCAACTCCGTCGCCAGCACCACCTGGTGCCGCTCCAGCCCCCGCGAAGCCGCCGGACGGCGGTCCGCGATCTCGCTCAGGAGCAGATCGATCATCGCGCGGCCCATCTCCTCGATGGGCTGGCGGACGCTGGTCAGGGGCGGCTCCATGTGGCGGGCTATCGCGGAGTCGTCGTAGCCGACCAGCGCCACGTCGTCCGGGATGCGCCGCCCCGCCTCGCGCAGGGCCTGACGGGCACCCGCGGCGGTGACGTCCGAGGCGGCGAAGACCGCGTCCACGTCGGGACTGCGGCGCAGTAGTTCCACCATCGCGCGGCGCCCGCCGTCCTCGGTGAAGTCACCGGCCTCGATCAGCCCCTCGTCCACCGCTTGGCCCGCGTCGCGCAGGGCGTCGCGGTAGCCGTCGACGCGGCGCTGGGCGCCGTACACGTCGAGGCGGCCGGTGATGTGGGCGATGCGGCGGCAGCCCCGGGACAGCAGGTGCTCGACGGCCGAGCGGGCGCCGCCGTAGTTGTCCGAGTCCACCGAGGCCAGCGACTCCGTGGCCGAGCGCGGGCCGCTGATCACGGCGGGGATCTCCAGCTGGGTCAGCAGGTCGGGCAGCGGGTCGTCGGCGTGCACCGAGACCAGCAGGACGCCGTCCACGCGGTGCGCGGCCAGGTACTGGGCGAGTCGCCGCCGCTCGCGGTCGCTGCCCGCGAAGATCAGCAGCAGCTGCATCTCGGTGTCGGCCAGCTCCGAGCCGACGCCCTTCAGCATGTCCGAGAAGTACGGTTCCGCGAAGAACCGGGTCTCCGGTTCGGGCACCACCAGCGCGATCGCGTCGGTGCGGTTGGCCGCCAGCGCGCGGGCCGCCGTGTTCGGGACATAGCCGAGCTCCGCGACCGCCGCCTCGACGGCCGCCCGGGTGGCGTCGCTGACCCGGGGCGAACCGTTGATCACCCGGGAGACCGTGCCGCGGCCGACGCCCGCCCGTGCCGCCACCTCTTCGAGGGTGGGCCGGCCACCGCTCCGCCCACGCGCTCCGTGGCTTGCCATCGGCTCCGCCTCCCGTCGACACCCCCGCACTCTGCGGCTGGCCTGGAATTTAACAGGCCGGTCGGGTGTAATGACCGGCCCCGGGTCCGCTCCCGCCGTGGCGGAGGTGTCTCCGTAGCGCTCGTCGCGTCCAGTTAACAGGCCGATAACCGAACGCGTTTCGTCGCGTCCGTTCCCTTGACACCCCCGCCCGGACCGACGACTCTTCAACACATCACTTGTGGGAGCGCTCCCACACTACCTGGCACATACACATCCCGCACGTTCCCCGCCCGGGCCGCAGCGACGAACGAACGACATGAAGCAGCGGGCCCAACCATGTAGTTGGCCGGGGGGTCGGCACGTCAGGGCAACAGGAGGACGCAATGCGAGCACGTACTCTCCCCCACTCTCGGCTGCGCTCGAGCGGGGGTGCCCCCATCGCCCGCAAGGTGGTGGTCGTCGCGGCCATCGCGTCGCTGGGCGCCGGGCTGCTGGCCGGCTGTGCCGACGACGGGAAGGACGAGGACGGCTCGTCGTCGGGCGACAGCGGCGGCAAGACCACGGTCACCCTCGGTCTGTTCGGCACGATGGGCTTCAAGGAGGCGGGCCTCTACGAGGAGTACGAGAAGCTCAACCCGGACATCAACATCGAGGAGAACGTCACCGAGCGGAACGAGAACTACTACCCCGCTCTGGTCAACCACCTCACCACCGAGAGCGGCCTCCAGGACGTCCAGGCCATCGAGGTCGGCAACATCGCCGAGGTCGTCGGGACCCAGGCGGACAAGTTCGTGGACATGTCCAAGGCCGAGGGCGTGCAGCCGGGCACCTGGCTGGACTGGAAGTGGAAGCAGGCCGTCACCAAGGACGGCAAGGCGGTCGGACTCGGCACCGACATCGGCCCGATGGCCATCTGCTACCGCAAGGACCTCTTCGAGAAGGCGGGCCTGCCGACCGACCGCGAGGAGGTCGGCAAGCTGTGGGCCGGTGACTGGAACAAGT
Source organism: Streptomyces sp. NPDC058534 (assembly GCF_042717365.1). Classification (NCBI taxonomy): domain Bacteria; kingdom Bacillati; phylum Actinomycetota; class Actinomycetes; order Kitasatosporales; family Streptomycetaceae; genus Streptomyces; species Streptomyces sp. NPDC058534. The sequence continues at coordinate 130,237 of NZ_JBHXNW010000015.1, read as the reverse complement.
TCATCGAGACCGGCGAGAAGTACAAGAAGGGTGCCGGCAAGGACACCTACTTCATGGACTCCCCCGGCGGGCTGATCAACGCCGTCCTCAGCGGCGAGGAGGAGAAGTTCTACGACGCCTCCGGTGAGGTCATCTACAAGACCAACCCGGCCGTCAAGGACGCCTTCGACCTGACCGCGAAGGCCGCCGAGGAGGGCCTGGTCCAGTCGCAGACCCAGTTCCAGCCCGCCTGGGACCAGACCATCGCCAACAACAAGTTCGCCACCGTCGCCTGCCCGCCGTGGATGCTCGGTTACATCAAGGGCAAGTCCCAGCCCGAGTCGGCCGGCAAGTGGGACGTCGCCGCGGCGCCGAAGTCCGGCAACTGGGGCGGCACCTTCCTGGGCGTGCCCAAGAGCGGCAAGAACGTGGAAGCCGCGCAGAAGCTGGTCGCCTGGCTGACCGCGCCGGAGCAGCAGGCCAAGCTCTTCGCCGTGCAGGGCAGCTTCCCGAGCGCCCCGGCCGCCTACGAGTCGGCCGAGGTGACCGGCGCCAAGAACGACATGACCGGTGACGCGCCGATCGGTGAGCTGTTCGCCAAGGCCGCCGAGGCGATCCCGGCGCAGGTGATCGGCCCGAAGGACCAGATCATCCAGCAGGGTCTGACGGACAACGGCGTCATCCTCGTCACCCAGGGCAAGTCGCCCGAGGAGGCGTGGGACAACGCCGTGAAGACCATCGACAACAACCTGGAGAAGTGACCGGAATGACCACCCGGCACGACACCGCCGCGTCCCCCGTGAAGGGGGGCGCGGCCCCCGGCCGACCGCCCGCCGACGCGGTGCCACCCGAGGTGGCCAGGAAGCGGGCCCGGCTCTCCCGCCGCTGGCAGCGGGACATGCGCTGGAGCCCGTACGCGTTCGTCACCCCGTTCTTCGTGTTCTTCGCCGCGTTCGGCCTGTTCCCGCTGATCTACACCGGCTGGGCCTCGCTGCACACGGTGGAGCTGACCGCGCCCACCGACATGGCGTGGGCGGGCCTGGACAACTACACCAGGATCTTCGACGACGGCTTCTTCTGGAACGCCGCGCAGAACACACTGACCATCGGCATCATCTCCACGGTGCCGCAGCTGCTGATGGCGATGGGCCTGGCGCACATCCTCAACTACAAGCTGCGCGCCTCCACCTTCTACCGCGTGGTGATGCTGGCGCCGTACGCCACCTCGATCGCCGCCGCGTCGCTGGTCTTCGTCCTGCTCTTCGGCCGTGACTACGGCATGATCAACTGGGCTCTCGACCTGGTCGGCCTGGACAAGATCGACTGGCAGAACGGCACCTGGTCGTCCCAGTTCGCCGTCTCCTCGATCGTCATCTGGCGCTGGACCGGGTACAACGCGCTGATCTACCTGGCGGCGATGCAGGCGATCCCGCAGGAGCTGTACGAGTCGGCGGCGCTGGACGGTGCCAGCCGCTGGCGCCAGTTCCTCCACGTCACGCTGCCCCAGCTGCGCCCGACGATCCTGTTCACGGTCGTCGTGTCGACCATCGGCGCCTCGCAGCTGTTCGGCGAACCGCTGCTGTTCGACGCCAACAAGGGCGCCTCCGGCGGCTCCCAGCACCAGTTCCAGACGCTCGGCCTGTACCTGTACGAGCAGGGCTGGGTCAACCAGCACCTGGGCCGCGCCTCCGCGATCGCCTGGACGATGTTCCTGATCCTCATCGTGATCGGGATCGTCAACTACGTCATCTCGCGCCGGCTGCGCGCCAGTAGTTAAGGAGAACCGGCCGTGACGACGACCCTGACGAAACCCCCGGCCGACCGGGTACCCGAGCCGCCCCGGCGCGGCCGCCGCTCCAAGGCGTCCCGGGCCGGCGGACAGCTGCACGCCGGTCCGATCGCGTACATCATCCTCGCCCTGTTCACCATCGGTTCGCTCTTCCCGCTGGTGTGGACGGCGATCGCCGCCTCCCGCGACAACCAGCGCCTGGCCCAGACGCCGCCGCCCTTCTGGTTCGGCGCCAACCTCTTCGACAAACTGGAGATCGCCTGGAAGGACGCCAACCTGGGCGAGGCGATGCTCAACACCACGATCGTGGCGGGCATCTCCTCGATCACCATCGTCGTCATGTCGACGATCGCCGGCTTCGCCTTCGCCAAGCTGAGGTTCAAGGGGCGCAACGCCCTGATGCTGATCGTCGTCGGCACGATGATGGTGCCGCCGCAGCTCAGCGTCATCCCGCTGTACATGATGGTCGCCAAGCTCGACTGGACCGACCAGCTCCAGGCCGTCATCTTCCCGTCCCTGGTCAGCGCGTTCGGCGTGTTCTTCATGCGGCAGTACCTGCTCCAGGCGCTGCCCGACGAGATCATCGAGGCCGCCCGGGTGGACGGCGCGAGCAGCTGGCGCGTCATCTGGCACGTGGTGTTCCCGACGGCGCGGCCCGCGATGGCCGTGCTGGGCATGCTGATGTTCGTCCAGGTGTGGAACGACTTCCTGTGGCCGTTCCTGGTGCTGACGCAGAACGGCAACCCGACCGTGCAGGTCGCGGTGGCGGGCCTCGGCCGCGGCTTCACCCCGGACCAGGCCCTGATCATGGCCGGCGCGCTGCTGGGTACGCTGCCGCTGCTGCTCGTCTTCGCGATCTTCGGCAAGCAGATCGTGGGCGGCATCATGCAGGGAGCCGTGAAGGGCTGACAGGCTGCCATCAAGGGCAGACGCCAAGGGCCGACACCTCACCCGGTGGGCCGGGTCGCCGCCGCCCGGCCCGCTTTCCCCCTCGTCCTTACTACGCGCCGGTCGTCACACGACCCGCTCTGGGAGCGCTTCCATGCTTGAGTCCGCAACGCCGGTGACCCCGGTGACCTTCCCGCCTGCCTTCCTCTGGGGCGCCGCGACCTCGGCGTACCAGATCGAGGGCGCGGTGCGCGAGGACGGCCGTACGCCCTCGATCTGGGACACGTTCAGCCACACCCCCGGGAAGACGGCCGGCGGGGACACCGGTGACATCGCTGTCGACCACTACCACCGCTACCGCGACGACGTGGCGCTGATGAAGGACCTGGGGCTCGGCGCGTACCGCTTCTCCATCTCCTGGCCCCGGGTGCAGCCGACCGGCCGCGGCCCCGCCGTCCAGCGCGGCCTGGACTTCTACCGCCGTCTGGTGGACGAGCTGCTGGCCGCCGGGATCAAACCGGCCGTCACCCTCTACCACTGGGACCTGCCGCAGGAGCTGGAGGACGCCGGCGGCTGGCCGGAGCGGGACACGGCGTTCCGGTTCGCGGAGTACGCGCAGATCGTGGGCGAGGCGCTCGGCGACCGCGTGGAGCAGTGGATCACGCTCAACGAGCCCTGGTGCGCGGCCTTCCTGGGCTACGCCTCCGGGGTGCACGCGCCCGGCCGCACCGACCCGGCGGCCTCGCTGCGCGCCGCGCACCACCTGAACCTGGCGCACGGTCTGAGCACGGTGGCCCTGCGGTCGGTGATGCCGGCCCGCAACTCGGTGGCGATCAGCCTCAACACCTCGGTCGTGCGCCCGCTGTCGCAGAACCCGGGGGACCTGGCGGCGGCCCGCAGGATCGACGACCTGTCCGGCGGGATCTTCCACGGCCCGATCCTGCGCGGCGCCTACCCGCAGTCCCTGCTGGAGGCGACGGCGCCGGTGACGGACTGGTCGTACGTCCAGGACGGCGACCTGGGGCAGATCCGGCAGCCGATCGACGCGTTCTGCCTCAACTACTACACGCCCACCGTGGTGTCGGCGGCGGACGCCGACTCCCGGGCCCCGCGCGCCGACGGTCACGGGGCGAGCGACCACTCGCCGTGGCCGGCCGCCGACGACGTGGCCTTCCACCAGCCGCCGGGCGAGCGTACGGAGATGGGCTGGAGCGTCGACCCGACCGGCCTGCACGAGCTGATCATGCGCTACCACCGCGAGGCTCCCGGCCTGCCGCTGTACATCAGCGAGAACGGTGCCGCCTACGACGACAAGCCCGGCGCCGACGGCACGGTGCACGACCCGGAGCGCGTCGCCTACCTGCACGGCCACCTCGCGGCGGTGCGCCGGGCCATCACCGACGGCGCCGACGTCCGCGGCTACTACCTGTGGTCCCTGATGGACAACTTCGAGTGGGCCTACGGCTACGAGAAGCGGTTCGGCGCGGTGTACGTCGACTACGTCTCCCAGCAGCGCACCCCCAAGTCGAGTGCCCTGTGGTACGGCCGGGCGGCCCGTACGGGCTCGCTCCCGCCGGTGGACTCCGCCGAGTAGGCGCCCTCTCGGGGAGACACGGCGACGCGGGGCACGGCACCCGGCGTGGGTGCCGCGCCCCGCTCGTGGGGCCGGTGTGGGGGGAAGCCCGGCCCTACTTGAAGGCGGCGAAGGCCTTCGCGAAGGCGTTCGCCTCCTGGTCGATCGAGCTGCACGTCGCGTCCGCCGCGGGCTTCGGGCCGCCGGGGCACGCCTTGTCACGGGTCGCGGACCACATGGACAGCCCGCCGAGGCCCTTGGCCTCGGCGAACTCCACGAGCTGGCCGGCGTCCTCGACGGTGAAGACCTCGGAGACGACGTCGTTGACGCCGATCATCGGGGTCACGGCGACCGTCTTCCAGGCTTCGCCGTCGGAGCGGCCGAGGACGCCCTTGACCTGCGCCTGGGTGGCGGTGGCGGCCTGTTCGGCGTAGGTGCCCATGTCGTCGCTGTACGCGGGGCCGTAGTCCATCGCCATGATGTTGACGGTGTCGATGTCCACGCCGTTCTTCTTCGCGTCGGCGAGGAGGTCGACGCCCGCCTGGGTCAGGCCCTCGGGCATGACGGGGAGGGTGAAGGAGACGTCCAGGCCGGGGTGTTCCTTCTGGAGCGCGGCGATGGCCTGGGCGCGGCGGGTGTTGGCGGCGGTGTCGGGCAGCGCGCCGCCCTCGACGTCGAAGTCGACCTTGGTGAGGTCGTAGGCGTCGACGACCTTGCCGTACGCCGCCGCCAGCGCGTCCACGGACGTGCAGGTGGTGGCCAGTTCGGAGCCGGAGGCGCCGCCGAAGGAGACGCGGACGTCGCCGCCCTCGGCGCGCAGGGCGCCTATCTGCTTGGCCACGGCGTCGCTCGCGAGGTCGGTGACGCCGCCCCACTTGGGGGTGCAGCCGCCGCCGTCGGTGACGAAGGCGAGGGTGTAGTCCTTCACGCCGGTGGCCTCGGCGTTGGCGAGGAGGTCGTAGGCCGGGTAGAGGGAGGTGTCGACGTACGGCGCGAAGCCGACGCCGGCGGCGGTGCCGTTGCCGGGTGTCGAGGTGGGCGCCGGGGTGGTGGCGGTCGGGTCCGGCTCGGCGGAGTCGGTGGCCGTGGGGGCCGGGGTGGCCGTCGGGGCCGGGGGCTCGGTGGGGCGGCCGCTGGGCTCGGGGGTGGCGCCGTCGTCCGCCGAGCACTCGGCGTCGTCGACGCGGCAACCGGTCGGCTCGTCCGTGCCGTTGACGACGAAGCCGACGGTGACGGACTCGCCGGCCTTCAGGCCGTCCGTGTCCCACTTCGGCGCGGTCACGGTGACGTGCTGCCCGCTCACCGTCGACTCGGCGTTCCACAGCGAGCCCAGCTTCGTCCCGCTCGGCAGGTCGAACTCCAGCGTCCAGTCCGTCTTCGCCTCGCCGCTGCCGTTGGTGACGACGTACTGGGCGGTGTAGCCGTTCGACCACTCGCTGGTCTGCGTGTAGACGGCGCCCACCGGGGCCGCCTGGGCGGTACTGGTGAACAGCAGCGCGCCACCGCCGGCCACGGCCGCCGCGACGACGGTGCCGATCGCCTTGTTCCTGCCACTGACCTTGCGTCGGTGCGTGCGCGTCATGTGCCTGCCTTCGCTGTTCACGGCGCCCCCGGCGGGGAACGTCCGGGGGTGGGGGTGCGGCAGCACGCTAGCGAGCCGGAATCGGGCAAAGGGGCTGATCCGGGCGGGGGTCGGCGATCTTAGGGTGCGCTTAAGGAAGAGATCGGGACCGATTAATGGTGGCGGCCGGCCGGGGCTGCCTGCGGCGCCGCACGGCTCCCCGGTGCCCGCGCCGCTCGGGCGCCGTCCGCCCGTCCAGCTGCACCCAGATGCGCACCTCGGTGCCGCCCAGCACGGAGGAGCCGATGCGGACGTCGCCGCCCGTCGACTCGGCCATGCGGCGCACGATGTCCAGGCCGAGCCCGGTCGACCCGTCGCTGCCCGAACCCCGGCCGCGGGCCATCGCCGCCTCGGGGTCGGGTATGCCCGCGCCCGCGTCGGACACGAGCACGATCACCGCGTCCTCGCCGTTGTGCAGGTCGACCGCGAAGGCGGTGCCCTCGACGGTGTGCCGGAAGACGTTGCCGAGCAGGGCGTCGAGGGAGGCGGCCAGGTCGGCGCGGGCCACGGGTATGCGCACCGGCCGGTCGGCGCCGGCCACCCGCCACTTGCGGCCCTCGTCCTCGGCGAGCGCGGACCAGAACCCCATCCGCTCGCGCACCACCTCGGCCGCGTCGCACCCGGCGCCCGGACCGGCGGCGGCCGTCTGCGGTTTGGCGTCCCGCGCGGTGCGGATGATGGTGTCGACCTCGCGCTCCAACTGCTCGACGGCGGACCGGGTCTGCTCGGCGGCCGGCCCGTCGCCGAGCGAGGCCGCGTTGAGCCGCAGCACGGTCAGCGGGGTACGGAGCCGGTGGGACAGGTCGGCGGCCAGCTCGCGTTCGTTGGCGAGGAGCTGGACCACCTGGTCGGCCATGGAGTTGAACGCGACGGCCGCGAGCCGCAGTTCGTTCGGCCCTTCCACGGGCACCCGCGAGCCCAGCCTGCCCTCCCCGAGTTGGTGCGCGCCCTCGACCAGGCGCTGCGCGGGCCGCACCATCCGCACGCCCAGCCGGTCGGCGACCGCGACGGAGCCGACGATCAGGGCGGCGCCGACCGCGGCGAGCACCGCCCAGGCCGTGGCGACGCCGTTGGTGACCTCGGACTCGGGGACGTACACCTCGACGACGGCGATCTCGCCGGAGCTGAGCGCGACCGGCTGGAGCAGCGTGGATCCGCCGTCCACCTCGGTGGTGGAGGCACGGCCCATCTCGCGTACGGCGGCGATGTCCTCGTCGGTGGCGCGCTGCCGGCCGATGTCGGCGGCCCGCTGCCCCGCGCCGTCCGTGCGGTCGGTCTGCTCGCCGGACGCCGGTATGTGCACGGCCATTCCGGCGTCCGAGCCGGCGGAGGCGACGACGCGCTCCAGCTGGTCGCGGTCGGTGGTGATGGACAGCGCGGGGGCGACGGCGGCCGCCTCCCGTTCGGCGTTGGAGAAGGCGCGGTCCCGGGCCATCTCCCGGATGACGAGTCCCAGGGGGACGGCGAAGGCGACCACGACCATCGCGGTGACCGCCAGCGACACCTTGACCAGGGCCCACCTCATCGTGGCGGCTCCGCTCCGTCGGACTCCGCGACCGGCGGCTCCAGCTTCACGCCGACACCGCGCAGGGTGTGCAGGTAGCGCGGCCGCGCCGCGGTCTCGCCCAGCTTGCGCCGCAGCCAGGACAGGTGGACGTCGATGGTCTGGTCGTCGCCGTAGGACTGCTGCCAGACCTCGGCGAGCAGTTCCTTGCGGGGGACGACGACTCCCGGCCGGCCGGCCAGGAAGGCGAGCAGGTCGAACTCGCGGCGGGTCAGGTCGAGGCGGACGCCGTCCAGGTCGGCCTGGCGGCGCAGGGGGTCGACGGTGAGGCCGCCGACCCGGACGACGGACGAGGGCGCCGCCTCCGCGGGGCCGGTCCGGACCCGGCGCAGGACGGCGGCCATGCGGGCCGACAGGTGCTCCACGGAGAACGGCTTGATGAGGTAGTCGTCCGCGCCCGCGTTCAACAGCCGGACGACCTCCGCCTCGTCGTCCCGGGCGGTGGCGACGATCACGGGTACGTCGGTGATGCCGCGCAGCATCTTCAGCGCCTCGGAGCCGTCCAGGTCGGGCAGTCCGAGGTCGAGGATCACCACGTCGAAACGGAAATGGGCGACCTCGCGCAGCGCCTCCAGCGCCGTACCCACGCTGCGCACGGTGTGCGAGGCGTCGGTCAGCTGCCGGATGAGCGCCGAGCGTACGAACTGGTCGTCCTCGACCACGAGCACACTTGCCATGGGCGGCACCGTACGCCATGCCGACCAAGCCGGTGCGGGCCTGTGGACAACTCCGGTGCGGGCCTGTGCACAACCCCGCGAGGGGCCACCGTCACACTCCGTTCGGGCGACACGGGTGGGGCGGGTGAGGCAGTATGGCCGCGATGCGCAGAGGACTCGTCCACGTACTTGCCTGGCTGCTCGCCACCGGCGCGGCGGTCACGCTGTCGTGGTGGGGCGTCCACACGGTGATGACGGGCACGGCCTACGACGCGCCCCGCGCGCTGCCCATCACGGCGGCCGACGCCTCGGTACGGGACTCGAACGGCGCCTCCGGCGAAGAGGGTTCGCGGGCGTCGTCCACCAGCCGCCCGTCGCCGTCGGGCAGTCCGTCGCCGTCCCCGAGCGAGACCCGCCCCGAGCCGGACCCCACCCCGTCGCGGACCGCCCCGGCCACCACGCCCGAGGGCCCGGCGAGCCCCTCCCCCGCCACCTCCGGGGAGGTCAGGAGTTACGACACAGACGGCGGCCGCGCGGTCTTCGACCTCGGTAAGTCGTCCGCGTCCCTGGTGTCGGCGACGCCGGGGGCGGGCTGGTCGATGCAGGTGTGGAAGACGGAGTCGTGGATCCGGGTGGAGTTCAGCTCGGGGGCGGACCGGGTGTCGGTGTTCTGCACCTGGCACGACGGGCCGCCGCGCGTGGAGATCGGCAGCTACTGAGCCGCCGCCGCGCCGAGCCCGAGCCCCGGCCCCGGCTCCGGGTCAGCGGAAGACGGAGGGCGGCGGCGCGGGCGAGTCCACCGCCGCCGCGTCCGTCACCGGTACCGCGCCGCCCGTGAAGTCAGCCAGCGCGCGGCCGTGTTCCACCCGCGCCGGCTGCGGGTCGGAGGCCGCGCGGCGGGTGAGTTCGGCGACCGGCAACGGGCGGTCGGAGGCGACGAGGACGGCGTTGCCGAAGCGCTTGCCGCGCAGCACGGCAGGGTCGGCGACGAGGGCGAGTTCCGCGAACCGGTCGGCGGCGGTGGCGATCTGGCCGCGCAGGTGGGCGAGCGGCGGGCCGTCGGCGAGGTTGGCGGCGTAGACCCCGCCGGGCGCGAGCGCGCGCCGGACCTCGTCCAGGAACTCGGCGGACGTCAGGTGGGCCGGGGTGCGGGCGCCACTGAAGACGTCCGCGACGATCAGGTCCGCCCAGCCGTCGGGCACCTTGGCCAGTCCGGCGCGGGCGTCGGTGGAGCGCACCCGTATCCGCGCGCCGGGGTCCAGGGGCAGCTCCCGGCGGACCAGTTGGACGAGGGCGGCGTCCCGCTCGACGACCTGCTGGGTGGAGCGGGGGCGGGTGGCGGCGAGGTAGCGGGCGAGGGTGAGGGCGCCGCCGCCGAGGTGCACGGCCTGGACGGGCTTGCCCGGCGGGGCGGCGAGGTCGATGACGTGCCCGAGACGGCGCTGGTACTCGAAGGAGAGGTGGGCCGGGTCGTCGAGGTCGACGTGCGACTGCGGGGCGCCGTCGATCAGCAGGGTCCAGGCCCGGGTCCGGTCCCGGTCGGGGATCAGCTCGGCGCGTCCACCGTCGACGTCCTCGACGACCGTCTCGGCGGCAGCGCGCCCGCGACGGGCGTTCCTGGACTTTCCCATCAGACCATTATCGGCGCACCGGAAGCTCCGGCAGTGCGTGGCCGGGACGTGCGTGGCCGGGACGTGCGCGGGCGGAACGTGCGCGGGCGGAACGTGCGTGGCCGGGACGTGCGTGGCCGGGACGTGCGCGGGCGGGACGTGCGCGGCCGGGATGTACACGGGCGGGATGTACACGGGCTGGACGGGCGTGGCCGGGCGGAACGTGCGTGGCCGGGACGGGCGTGGGTGGGACGGCTCAGCGGCAGCTGTCGGCCGCTCTGATCAGCCGGGCCGCCTCGCCCAGCGCCTCGCGCAGCACCGCGGGGTCGGTCGCGAGGTCCGCCTCGCCGGGCGGCAGCAGCCAGTCGGAGCCCTCCACGGGCGGCTCGGCCGGCAGGTCGAGGCTCAGCCCGCGGCCGTCCGTCTCCGTACAGGTGCTGCCCGGCACGTCCCAGGCGGCGGCGGTGCCCGGCGGCACCAGGAACCCCAGGGTGTCGCAGCCGTCGTCGTGGATCACGGGACCCACCGCCTCGCCGGCTCCCCGCCTGAGGATGTCGACCGCCTCCAGACCCTGCCGGGTCGGCACGGTGACGACGTCGCAGGCGTCGCAGGGCGGATCGCTGATCCGGCTGGTATCCATCCCGGCCTCCACCACGGAAGTCCTCCTCGGACGAGCGGGTCGGGAGTCGGGGGGCTCCCGGTCACCCTGTCCAACGCGGCGGACCGTCAACGGCTACGGCGCAAGTCCGCCGCAAAGGATGGCACTTCATGGCAGATCCCGGATGAGATATCCGGTTTGTAGCTAAACAGTGCGTGGCGACTCCGTCACAGCGGGTACGTTCTTGCTCGCCGGAAACAGGGCTGCCACGTGATGGCAGGCGGATGATCCCCGCAACTCATCCCTTTTCCGGCATGGTTCGACGGTTCGCACGAGAGGACCCGGCCATGGCGTCGTCAATGGTGACCTCCGCCCAGCCCGAACGGCCGTCGCGGCCGAACCTCGCCTTCCGGCGGTTGCGCGGCAAGCGCTCCCCGGCCGAGTTCGCGGCGGCGGTCCGCCGGGCCGCGCGCGAGATCGGCGAGCGGGTCAGCTGTGACGCGCGCTACGTCGGCCGGGTCGAAGCGGGCGAGATCCGCTGCCCCAACTACGCGTACGAGCGGGTGTTCCTGCACATGTTCCCCGGTCGCACGCTCACAGACCTGGGGTTCGCGCCCCGCTCGTCGGTACGCGGACGCCGGGCGCCTGCCGACGAGGACGCGCTCCCGGCGCACACCCGCTCGTCAGCACGCGCCACGAGTGAGACGCGAGGGGCGGGTGAACCGTATGAGACGCAAGACACGCAGGACCCGTACGAAAAGCACGACAACAATGAGGAGAGCGACGTGCTGCGTCGCGCATTCATGACGAGCGGGGCCACCGTGGCCGCCGCCTCACTGGGCCCCCTTGGGCTCGCCCTCGACGCCACGGCGGCCGGACGTCCGGTACGCCGCGCGGGGTCGGGCGAGGCCGGCGCCCTCGAAGAAGCCGTCCGCCGGATCCGGCTGCTGGACGACCGGCACGGCGCGGACGGCCTCTACCGGCGCGCGGCGGCCCCGCTGCGCACCGCGTACGCGCTGCTGGACGCCGGGGCGTCCCGCCGGGCGACGGCGGACCGGCTCTACTCGGGCGCCGGTGAACTGGCGATCTCCGTGGGCTGGCTGGCGCACGACTCCGGGCGCTTCGACGACGCGCGCTCCCACTACGCGGAGGCCCTGGCCACCTCCCGGATGACCGGCGACGCGGGTCTGGAGGCGCACGCCTTCTGCAACATGGCGTTCCTCGCCCGCGACGCCGGGCGGCCGCGCGAGGCGGTACGGGCGGCCCAGGCCGCGCAGCGCGCCGCCCGCCCGCTGGGCTCGGACCGGTTGATGTCCCTGCTGGCGCTGCGCGAGGCGGGCGGCTGGGCGGGGCTCGCCGACCGGGTCGGCTGCGAACAGGCGCTGGCCCGCGCGCAGGCCTTCTACGAGCGGGGCCCCTCGGACACGGACCCCGAGTGGATGAGCTTCTACGGCCGTGCCGAGCTGGAAGGGCTGGAGGCGCAGTGCTGGTCCGCCCTGGGCGACTGGCACCGGGCCGCCCGGCACGCGCGACGGGCGGCCGAGCTGCAGGACCCGCACTTCACGCGGAACCTGGCGCTGTACTCGGCGGAGCTGGCGGACGACCTGGCCCGCGGCGGCCACCCCGACGAGGCGGCGGACGCCGGCCTGCGGGTCCTGGACCTGCTGGGCGAGGTCCAGTCCTCCCGCATCCACACCATGCTGGCCGGAACGGCCCGCGTCCTGCTCCCCCACCGCCGCAACCCGACCGTCTCAACATTCCTGGACCGCCACGCATCCCTACCACGCCCGGCCTGAGACCCGGTACGGCACCGCAGCAGCGGGCCGCCCCATGCCGCCCCAGCAGCGGGCAATCGTGCCGCTGGGGCGGCACCCGTCCCAAAGAGAGCGGCACCCCGCCAACGCGGGCGGGGGGGCGCGCACCCCCCCCCCCCACCAAAACCCGCCAACCCCACCCCGCCGCCGCCCCCCCAGACCACACAGTGCG
>NZ_JBHXNW010000015.1:111141-117963 GCF_042717365.1 Streptomyces sp. NPDC058534 | reverse complement strand
CCCGCCCGGGCACAGCGCGCCGGGGGGTCGCCCCACGACCACCACCTCGCGCCACCCCCCCCCCGGGTGGGGGGTGCCGCTCACCCCCGCCCAGCACAGACGCCGGCAACCGCCACCCGGCGTCGGCCCCGTCAGCCCACCATGTGCCCCAGGTCGTTCCAGCTCTCCAGCGCCGGCTCCCCGTACGCCCACCCCAGTACCGACAGCGACGTCGGATTCAGCCGTATCCGCGCCGCGAAGTCCAGCGGCAGCCCCAGCCACCGCGCCCCGATCGACCGCAGGATGTGCCCGTGGGCGAAGACCAGCACATCCCGGTCCGCCTCGCGCGCCCACGCCACGATCTCGTCCGCACGCGCGGTGACGTCCGCCACGCTCTCCCCCTCGGGCACCCCGTCCCGCCAGATCAGCCACCCGGGCCGGACGGCCTGGATCTGGTCCGGGGTCATGCCCTCGTACGCCCCGTAGTCCCACTCCATCAGCGTGTCCCACGCGCGGGCGCGCCCGCCGAAGCCCGCGAGTTCGCAGGTCTCCCGCGCGCGGGCCAGCGGACTGGTCCGCACCTCGACGCCGGGCAGCCCCTCCAGCGGCGCCCGGTGCAGCCGCTCGCCGAGCAGCTTGGCGCCCTGCCGGCCCTCCTCAAGGAGCGGTACGTCGGTCCTGCCGGTGTGTCTGCCGGACAGCGACCACTCGGTCTGTCCGTGCCGGGCCAGCAGGATGCGCGGTGCCATGAAGAAGAGGCCTTTCCGGGAGAAATGTCTGAGGGGACCTCTCCATCATCCCGTACGGCAGGCGCGGGCAACCCGGGGGGCGATCCCGGCGTCTATCCGGTCCGAGGGCGCCTCGCGGGGCGGGCCCAGGGAGGCCGTAGAGTGGCACGTCCGTGTCAACCGAGGCGCGCGAGTGGACGAGAGAAGGGGGAGGGCGATCGGATTGCCGCACACCGAGACACCGGGCAGCGAGGCGGCCCCCAAGACTCGGCTGCGCTGGTGGACCGAGCTGCCGCTCATCGTCCTCGTGTACGCCTGCTACTCCGCCGGGCGGCTGCTCGTGCGGGGCGACGTCTCCGACGCCGTCGACCACGGCCTCGCGATCCTGCGCATAGAAAAGGTGCTCTTCCTCAACGCGGAGCACCCTCTCAACCGGCTCTTCACCAGCGAGCCCTGGATAGGCATACCGGCCGACTTCTGGTACGCGTCACTGCACTATCTGGTCACCCCCGCGATCCTGATCTGGCTCTTCCGCTCCCGCGCGGTGCGCTACCGGGCCGCGCGCACCTGGCTGATGACGTCCACGTTCATCGCCCTCATAGGCTTCACGCTGCTGCCGACCTGCCCGCCCCGGCTGCTGGACGCGAGCCACGGCTTCGTCGACACGATGGCCCAGTACAGCTCGTACGGCTGGTGGGGCGGCGAGGCCAGCGCGCCGCGCGGACTGGGCGGGCTGACCAACCAGTACGCGGCCATGCCGAGCCTGCACGTGGGCTGGGCCCTGTGGTGCGGCGTGATCCTCTGGCGCTACGGCGGCACCCGCACGACGAAGGTGCTCGGCGTCGTCTACCCGCTGGTGACCACCATCGTGGTGATGGGCACCGCGAACCACTACTTCCTCGACGCAGTCGCGGGCGCGGCCGTGATGGGCGCGGGACTGCTGCTGACGCCCGTCGTGCTGCGGATCTCGAACCGGGCGCGGACCCGGCTCATGGCCCGCTTCAGCACCGGTGGCGCACCTGCCGCGCCGGTCCCGGACGGCGCGGGTTCCCCGATTGTCAGTGGCGGATGCCAGACTTCCGCGGGTGAGCGATTCCCACGGCAGCGCGAGCAGCGGTTCGGAGCGGGAGCCGAGCCGGACCCCGCCCCCTCGGACGCGGGGGACGAGACTCCGGCACCGGCTCGCTGAGCTGCGCGGACCCGACGTACCCGCCAAGGCGCTGGACGCGCGCGCCCTGGCCGCCCTCGCCGCCAACCCGGGGTGCCGCAGGCGCGCGATCCTCGACGGCGCCGGGGTGGACAAGGCCGCGCTCGCGAGCGCGCTGGGCTCACCGTCGGTCTTCGGACAGTCGCAGTTCGCCTTCATGCGGGGCAACGCCTTCGAAGCGCGGGTCAAGGCGGACGGCGGCGCCGAACTGCTGCGTCTGGTCCACGAGAAGCTGGACCGGGGCGCCGAACCGCCCGCCGGCGCGCGGGTGCCCGACCTCTCCGCGAGCGGCCCCGAGGGGCGCGCGGCCCGGACGTCGCTGGCCCTGCGCGAGGCCACCGGCACACCGGGCGCCTGGACGCTGTTCGACCATCCGATGCTCGCCCTGGAGGTCGCCGGTTCCCCCGCCTTCCTGGAGCCGGACGCCGTGGTGGTGCACCCGGACGGCAGCTGGACGGTCGTGGAGATCAAGTCCTTCCCGATGCTGGACGGCGCCGCCGACCCGGCGAAGGTCGGCGCCGCCGCGCGGCAGGCCGCCGTGTACGTCCTGGCCCTGGAGCGGGTCGCCGCGCACCTGGACCCCGCCCCGCGCGTGCGCCACCGCGTGCTGCTGGTGTGCCCCAAGGACTTCTCCAACCTGCCGACCGCGTCCGCGGTCGACGTGCGCAAGCAGCGTGCCGTCACCGACCGCCAGCTGGCCCGGCTGACCCGGATCGAGGACATCGCCGACGACCTCCCCGAGGGCGTCTGCTTCTCCCCCGAGCTGCCGGCCGAGGAACTGACGGCGGCGGTCGAGGCGGTCCCCGCGACCTACGCGCCCGAGTGCCTGTCCGCCTGCGAGCTGGCCTTCCACTGCCGGGCCCGGTCCCGGGAGGCCGGCGCCGTGACCGGCCTCGGCCGCCCGGTCCGGGCCGAACTGGGCGGGCTGTCCACGGTCGAGGACGTGCTGGCCGCGGCCCACGGGGAGGCCGGCGACCCGGACGACCCGGCGGTGGCCGCGCTGCGCCGGGCGGCCCGGCTGCGCGCGGAGGCGCTGGTGGCGGCCGGTTCCGGGGGCGGCGGGGTGGCCGGGTGTCACTGATCACCACGCTCGCCCGGCTGGAGGCCGTGCGCACCGGCGGCGCGCAGACCGCCGCCACCGTCCGGCACCGGCACCTGTCCGACCGTCCGCTGGTCTTCGTCCCACTGATCACCGCCGGTGAGGCCGGTGCCCCGCTCGGCGCGCTGGTCGGCACCGACCGGGAAGCGCCGCGGCTGCTGGTCGTGCCGCAGCCCCGTGACCGCGACCTGCGCTTCGCGTTCCTGGCCGAGCTCGCGGACATCGTGCTGCCGCACATCGAGGCGTACGCCGACGCCGTGGAGGCCGCCGAGCGCACCGAGACCGACCCGGAGACGGGCAAGCGGGTCAAGGTCGAGGTCGACCTGTGCTCGGACGCCGCGCAGCTGGTCGTGCCGAGCCGCGCCGGCATCGACTTCGTACGGCTGCTGGGCCGGTCCATGCGCTTTCGGCGTACGGCGGAGCAGGACCCGGAGACTCCGCACCCAGCGCCGCCGCGGGTGCCGCTGCTCGGCCGGTGGCTGACCCACTACGGCGAGCGGGCCCGCGTGCCCGGCTCCGCCCTCCTCCTGGCCATGACCGACCTGCTGGGCCGGCACTGGGCGACCGGCCAGTCCACGCTGGAGGACCAGCACCTCGGCGCGCTGCTGGCGTGGATCGCCCCCGAGGGCGAGGACCTGACCGGCGCGGAGGCCGCGTGCCGGGCCGAGCTGGCCCGCGACGGGGAGGGCCAGTTGCTGTGCCCGCCCGCAGGACCGGCGACCGACCCGGCCTTCGACAACCGGCTGCTCGCCCCCGCCATCGAGCGCTACGACCGCGCGCGCACCGCGTTCGCCGCCGCCGAGGACGGTCTGGAGGCCGACGACCGGCTCGGCGCGCTCACCGCCGCCGAGCGGGAGATCCGCGCCCTGGTGGAGAGCCGTACGCGGCCCACCTGGGAGTCGGTGTGGCGGGGCCTGGACCTGCTGCGGGAGCTGCCGGCCGGTGCGCACGTCGACGACCGCTGGACCCGCGACCGCTGGTCGTTCACCTCGCACCGGGACCGCGTCCTGGCCGGTGAGCCTCCGCAGCCGCGCCGCGACGACGCGGTGACGGCGGCGAACAAGCTGGCCACGCGCGAGCGCGAACAGGCCCGGCTGGAGGCCCAGGAGGCGCTGGACGATCCGCTGGTGATGGCCGGGCGGCGGCTGGCCGGGGAGGCGTTCGCGGGCGAGGTCACCGACGTGGTGATGGCGTACAGCGAGAGCAAGCGGCCCAGTCCGCGCCCGCTGGTCACGGTCCGCACGGACGACCGGCCGCACCTGGGCGAGCGGGTGCGGGTGTACCGGTCGCTGGGCGGCAAGCCGCAGGCGGCGGAGTACGCCGGTCCGGCGGGCGATCCCGACGACGGGACGCTGGTCCTGCGGATCATGGACAAGATGGGCCGCGGCAAGGAGCCGGAGGCCGGGTCGGTGCCGGAGAAGGGCGACCGGCTCTGCTTCACCCTCTTCGAGCACGAGCAGCGGGGCGGCGCGAAGCTCCCCGACCCGGAGGAGACCCCGTGGACGCACGGGGGCCCGCCCGGTGAGGCGGCCGCCGTGCCGGAGGCCGCCGACGCCCAGACGGAGGAGGACGTGCTGTGACCGCCGAGGCCACCACCACCCCCGTCACCGCCCCCGTCACCCCGGTCTTCGACCCGGGCGCCGAGGCCGCGCGTGCCACCGCGGCGATCCTCCACGACACCCTGCACGGCACCGAGCGCGGAGTCGTCGTGGACTCCCCGCCGGGCGCGGGCAAGTCCACGCTCGTCGTCCGGGCGGCACTGGAACTGGCCGAGGCCGGCCGCACCCTGATGGTGGTGGCGCAGACCAACGCCCAGGTCGACGACCTGGTCCTGCGCCTCGCCGAGAAGAACCCCGAGCTGCCGGTGGGCCGCCTGCACAGCAGCGACACCGACGCGTACGACAAGGCGCTCGACGACCTGGCGAACGTACGCACCTCGGCGAAGGCCGCCGACCTCGCGGGCCTGGCGGTCGTCCTGTCCACGGCCGCGAAGTGGGCGCACGTCAAGGTGGACGAGCCGTGGCGGCACGCGATCGTCGACGAGGCGTACCAGATGCGCTCGGACTCCCTGCTGGCGGTCGCCGGGCTCTTCGAACGGGCGCTGTTCGTGGGCGACCCCGGCCAGCTGGACCCGTTCGCGACGGTGGGCAGCGAGCAGTGGGCGGGCCTGGCATACGACCCGTCGTCCTCCGCCGTCACCACGCTCCTCGCCCACAACCCCACCCTCCCCCAGCACCGCCTTCCGGTCTCCTGGCGGCTCCCGGCCTCGGCGGCCCGCCTGGTCTCGGACGCGTTCTACCCGTACACGCCGTTCCGCAGCGGCACGGACCACGGCGACCGGAGCCTGGCCTTCGCGGTGCCGTCGGACGGCTCGGGCCCCGACCGGGTGATCGACGAGGCCGCCGTCTCCGGCTGGGGCCTGCTGGAGCTGCCCGCCCGGCACACCCCGCGCACCGACCCGGAGGCGGTGCGGGCGGTGGCGTCGGTGGTCCGGCGGCTCCTCGACCGGGAGGGCGCGGCGACGTCCGAACGCTCCCCCAATCCCGTCCCGTTGACCGCCGGCCGCATCGCCGTCGGCACCGCGCACCGGGACCAGGCCGCCGCGGTGCGGGCCGCGCTGGCCGACCTCGGGGTGAGCGACGTGACCGTGGACACGGCGAACCGGCTCCAAGGGCGGGAGTACGACGTCACAGTCGTCCTGCACCCCCTCTCCGGCCGCCCCGACGCCACCGCCTTCCACCTGGAGACCGGCCGCCTGTGCGTCCTGACCTCCCGTCACCGTCACGCCTGCATCGTGGTCTGCCGCGAGGGAGTCGACGAACTGCTGGACGACTACCCGTCCACGGAGCCGGTCCAACTGGGCACGCTGGTGAAGTTCCCGGACGGGTGGGAAGCCAGCCATGCGGTGCTGGCGCACCTGACGGAGCATCGGGTGGGCTGGCATCCCTGACCGCCTCCCCCCGTACCCGCCCGGCGGGCGCGGGCGGGTACGGCGCTCCCAACCCGCCGGACGGAGTCCGGCACGCCGCCGCAGGCGGCCGATGGATGCAGCCCGGATGGATGGGAGGCCAACCATGCGGTGCTGGCGCACCTGGCGGAGCATCGGGTGGGGTTGGGGGGCTGACGGAGATCGGCGCCGGGGAACATTTCCCTCAGGGCTAAGATTTCAGCATCGTATCTACGCCGCGAGGGGAAGACATGGCTCAGGGCAGGGCCGCGAGGCGGCCGGATGCTGTGGCGGGGATCGTCGGGGACTGGGCACGTGAGCGGCCCGAGCTGGACACCTCTCCGCTGGAGGTGCTGGCCCGGCTGCACCGGTCGTATCTGCAGTACCAGTCGCGGATGACCTCGCGGCTGGACGAGCACGGGCTGTCCGTCGCCGGGTTCGACGTGCTTACCGCGTTGCGCCGGGCCGGGGCGCCGTACCGGCTGACCGCCGGGCAGCTCGCGGCCTCCGGGCTGGTCTCGTCGGCCGGGGTCACCCTGCGGCTCGACCGGCTGGAGAAGGACGGCCTGCTGGTGCGTGAACGCGACGCCGAGGACCGGCGCGTGGTGTACTCACGGCTCACCGAGGCCGGCCTGCAGAAGGTGGACGAGGTGTTCAGCGAGCACCTGGAGAACGAACGCCGGATGCTCGGCGGACTCTCGCCCGCCGAGCATCGTCAACTCGGCCGTCTGCTGTCGAAGTTGGAGCGTTCGATCGTGGAATCCGACGACGCCCCGGCGCCTCCCGCCGAGTCCGGCTGAGCGGTCGACAGCCGCCCCGCCGGCGCCAGGTAGTGGCGGGGGAGCCCGACCACGCCCAGGGC